>CADBNB010000320.1 GCA_902795895.1 uncultured Lachnospiraceae bacterium
AAAGCTGCTTCAGCGCAAAGAAAAAATGCGGTGTTAAGTCAGGCACCACGTCTTATTATTGAGACTGTTAGTATGTGTGGTATGTTGGCGGTATTGGCTTTTATGCTTTCAAACGGACAAAATGTTAGTACAATATTACCGCGTATAGCCACGTTTGGTCTGGCTGCTGTTCGTTTGATGCCTTCGGCAAACCGTATGAACACATATTTAAATGCAATTTCGTTTCTCGAACCTTCATTAAGAACTGTATGTGAAGATATAGATACTTCGAATATGATGAGAAAAAAAGCAATCATTAAAAATTGTGGTGATGAAACAATAAATGAGATAAAGGATAAAATCGAAGTTTCACATATTACTTATGCATATCCTGGAACTGATAAACCATTATTTGATGATGTGAATATGGATGTTCCTGTTGGAAAATCTGTAGCAGTGGTTGGTCCGTCTGGAGCTGGAAAGACGACGATTATCGATATTTTACTTGGATTATTGGAACCACAGGCTGGAGAAATACTAGCTGATGGAGTTAATATACAGAATAATTATGCCGGTTGGCTTTCTAAAATTGGTTATATTCCGCAGAGTATTTTTATGATTGATGATACGATTAAAAATAATATTGCATTTGGTCTTGCAGACGAAGATATAGATGAAGAACGAATATGGAAAGTTCTTGAGGATGCTCAACTTGCAGAACATATACGTTCACTTCCAAAAGGAATTGAAACTGGAATAGGAGAAAAAGGTGTCAGAATGTCTGGTGGTCAAAGACAAAGATTAGGAATTGCAAGAGCACTTTATCACAATCCGGAAATTCTTGTGTTTGATGAGGCAACATCCGCATTGGATAACGATACGGAAGCTGCTATTATGGAATCGATTAATCGTTTTCAGGGTGAAAAAACAATGATAATTATTGCCCATAGGCTCGGAACGATTAAAAATTGCGATATGGTATATCGTGTAGAAAATGGTCAGATTACATTGGAAAAATAAACGTTAGAGAAAAATTCAGCAATAGTAAAGTAGGAGAAAAGGTATGACTGTGATTAGCAGAGTAATGAAAAGATGTAAAAAAGATGGTGTGAGTGTTACTTTTCGTTTGGGCTGTATGTATATTGCATCAAAACTTAGAAAACGTGATCGAAATCAGATGTATTACGATTGGATTTCCGAATACGAAAAAGATATTATGCAAATTAGTCCGTTGAAATATAATCCGCGTTTTTCAATTTTGGTTCCAGTGTATAATGTTAAGAAAGAAATGTTGATAGAATGTATAGAATCTGTGAAAAATCAGACGTATACAAACTGGCAACTTTGTCTGGTAGATGATTGTTCCACTATGTCAGAAGTAAAAGAAACATTGGAAGAATACAAGAATGTTGAAGGCATTGTTATTAAGTATCGTGAGAAAAATGGACATATTTCAAGAACGACAAATGATGCATTAGAGTTGGCTGATGGTGATTTTATCGGATTACTTGACTGTGATGATATATTAGCACCAAATGCACTCTATGAAATGGCAAAGAAACTAAATGAGAAGGAATATGATTTTATCTACAGTGATGAAGATATGATTACAGAGGACGGAAAAAGAAGGTATAATCCTGTGTTCAAAACAGAATGGGCACCTGATACCTTTATGTCTGTAATGTATACAAATCATTTTAGCGTTTTTCGAAGAAGTATTGCTGAGGAAATAGGGGGATATCGTGTTGGATATGAAGGCTCTCAGGACTATGATTTTGTATTGAGATTTACAGAAAAAACAAAACATATTGGTCATATAGGAAAAATATTGTACCATTGGCGTGCAAGGGCAGAATCGGTCGCAAGTAAGCCGGAAACAAAAATGTATGCATATGAAGCTGCAATGAAGGCAAAACGAGATGCGTTGGAACGAAGAGGATTAGAAGGTGAAGTAGAGTATCAGTCTTACATTTACCAATCAAGAGTTTTTTATAAATTAAAGAAAAAAGATACAATTAGTATTATTATACCATCAAAGGATAACGTGGCATATATTACACGAGTTCTTGACAGTATTTTGGATAAAACAACTTATAAAAATTTTGAGGTTGTAGTTGTTGATAATGGTAGTAAAGAAGAAAACAAAAAGCAATACGATGAAATTTGTGATAAATATGGTTGCAATTATGTGTACAGACCTATGGAGTTTAATTTTTCAAAAATGTGCAATATAGGTGCAAGTCGTTCTACTGGCCGATTTTTACTTTTCTTAAATGATGATATGGAGTTGATAAATGGTGATTGGTTGGAGCGATTGGCGGGACAGGCTGCATTAGAACATGCTGGTGCTGTTGGAGCAAAGCTTTACTATCCAGAAGAAATGAGATTACAGCACATCGGTATTGTAAATCGGGTGGAAGGACCGAGCCATTATTACTGTGGTGGTCGTGAGATTACATCTGACTACAAGATGCAAATGGATGTGAATTATTGTGCAGTAACCGGTGCCTGTCTTATGATTGAACGAAAGAAATATGATGAAATTGGTGGATTTAATGAAGAATTACCAATTGCATATAATGATGTAGATTTATGTTTTAAATTAGTTGAAAAAGGCTATTATAATGTTGTTAGAAATGACGTAAAATTGTTTCACTATGAGTCAGTTAGCCGTGGTAGTGATATGATTGATTCTGCTAAAATGAAACGTTTACAACAGGAAAAAAAGTCATTGTATGCTATGCATCCATATTTTGACGGATATGATCCATATTATTCTGAAAATATGAAACTTATCAGTAATATGGAGGGATTAGGGGGATTGAAACACAGGACTCCGGTTAAAATGAATAAGCTATCAAAGCAGATGGTTGATTGTAATGATGAAGCAGTATCATTTTTTATGAATATTGGGATGTTTGAACATTTACAAATCATTAAGTTTGAGGGATGGTTCTTTTGGCGCAACTTTTTGTTCAATAACGAAAACAAAGTCTCTGTCATTTTAAAATCTGAAACAGGAATATATAAAGTAAACACACAAAAACTATATCATGTACCTGTTGGAGATGGAGAATACAAGGGGAATTGTAAGTTAAGTGGGTATATTGTAGCCGCAAATGTTGATTCAATTCCTAGGGGAAAATATGATGTTTTCCTTGAAGTTCGCAAGTGGAAATTATTTGGAAAAAGTATTATTAAAACTGATAAAACAGTATCTATTTAGGTATTTGTGTTTTGCACCTTGTTACTGAGAAATATAAGGTAGTATTGGAGGTCAATAATGTTACAAAAAATGAAGGAAAAAAAGGTTAAGATAGTTGTGATAGCTATTGTATTCTTTTTTGGAATTATAATAACAAATTCTTTTTATTGTAGCGGTTTTTCTGTAGAAAAAATGGATAAAGGCATTTCGCCTGTTGTTTATTGTAATGGATATACTCAGGAAGAACAAAAATATGTATATACCGGGGATCAGCAATCTTACATTCAGATTGCATCTAAAAATGAAAATACGAAACAGTTGATGTTTGCATTTAAAAACGCACCCCAAAAAGAACTGAAATTTTTTGTATATTATGTTTATGATAATGGTACAATTGATACCGAATATGAAACAGGAACATGGAAAAAAAATAAATATACAGCGACGGTAGATGTAAAGCCAGGGCATGTAAATTCTTATTTATTTAAAGTTGCATCAGATTTTGAGTTGTTTGATGTGTATTATGCATCTGATAATGGAAGATTAAATTCTTTAAAAATGATAGGGTATGCATGGACATTATTTTTTGTTTTACTAGCAGTTTTCTTTTTAAACAATGATAAGTTATGTGAATTTGAAAAAAAACTGAAAGGATATTTGATTAATAATAAAAATTGTTTTTTAGATAATTTGACAAAAAAGAATATGTGTGTATTTTTTGTTGGAATTGTAAGTGTTGTCTTAGGATTTCAAGTAATTGTTTGGGCTGGAAAGATAGTTTGGTCTGGAAAACTGTTATTTGTGGCATTGCTACTTGCCTTATTATTAAGTTCTTATATTGCTTTTCGAAAATATGCTGCAAAGAAAATAGAAGTATTTGGTTTCTTTACGGTATTAATGGTAGGTATGGCTTTTGCTGTTGTTGAACCACCGAATGTGGGGGTTTCTTGGGATGATGAAGTTCATTATCAATATGCAAATGAAGCAAGTCATGCCATTGACCAACAGGTTCCGTTTGCAAACAGAATCATATATGATAATTATCAAACGGTTGCTCTTGAAAAGATGGATTATTCAAGAGAAGAGCAAAAGTATTATAGAAATATATTAAATGATACTTTGGAGGCAAAATATTATAAACCAAGCTCATCTATGGTAAGTTGGAATGTAAGAATTGCTTATTTGCCTTCAATGATAGGAATGGTTTTCGCTGGTGGATTAGGTCTTTCTTTTTGTTCAATGTTGATTGTGGGACGAATGTTTAATGTGCTTGCATTGGCTTGTCTCATATACTTTAGCATGAAAAAGCTAAAAGCAGGAAAAATTATTCCGTTAATGATTGGTTTAATTCCAACCAATATATTTATAGCAAGTAACTACTCCTATGATACATGGTTGACCGGATGGTCGATTTTAGGGTTGGCGACATTTTGTGGTGAATGGCAAAATAGAGAGCAAAAGATTTCAACTAAAAATATGATTCTGATTTTTGGCTCTATGCTTTTGGCGGTAATGCCAAAGCTTGTGTATTTTCCATTAACGTTAATATGTTTCTTTATGCCACTGAAAAAATTTGAAAACAACAGACAAAGAAACAAATATTGGTTGATGATTATGATTTCTACAGTATTGCCATTTGTATTGATGTATATCCTTAATATTATGAATGGAGTCGGACAAGGAGATACAAGAGGTGGAGAAGCGGTGAATGCCACTTCACAAATGGATTTTATAAAAGCAGAACCAATAAAAGCATTATTAATTATTCTTAACTATTTAAAGAGTTATTTAAATCCATTACAGGAAGGAACACAATATTTGACTAATCAGGCATATTTTGGAATTGTTCCTGTTTCTGTATACCTTATTTTGGGAATTATAGTTATTGGTGCATTTGCAAGTAGAGAAGAAGGTGAGGAAAGATTTCCTCTTTGGACCAAAGCTGGTGCGTTAGTTGTTTATGCAACAATTGGATTTATTGTAGCTTTGGCTATGTATGTTTCGTTCACAGGTGTTGGAATGGAAACGGTTGCAGGTTGTCAGGGTAGATATTTAATACCAACATTTTTCCCTGTAATTTTTGTATTATCAAGAATTCCAGGAAAGACAAGAGTGAAGAATATTGTAAAAGAAGAGAATTTGAATATAATGATTTGCACTTTTTTTGCACTAATCAATATTTATGGATTGTTAGTAGGTTGTTTGTATTTCTATTGATTTATTTTATGAATTACAGTTAGTAGGATGTAATTTGAGTGGAACGGAGGAAGAAAGCATGAATGTGCTGATTGTCATACCGGCATACAATGAAGCTGAAAATATTAAAAGAGTAGTGGATGATTTGATTGAAAATTATTCAGAGTATGATTATGTCGTTATAAATGATGGTTCAAAAGATGATACCGCAAAAATATGTAGAGAAAACCATTATAATTTAATTGATTTGCCAATTAATTTGGGATTATCTGGTGCTTTTCAGACTGGCGTGAAATATGGATGTGTTAATGGATATGATGCGGTATTGCAATATGATGGTGATGGGCAGCATCAGGCGAAATATATAAAGAAAATGGTTGATGCCATGAATGAGACAAAGGCAGATATCGTTATAGGTTCTAGATTTGTTGAAAAGAAAAAACCAAACAGTTTTCGAATGCTTGGTGCGAGAATATTAAAGTATGCCATTAAATTCACTTCAGGACAAGCGATTGCAGATCCAACATCTGGGATGAGATTGATTAACAAAACAGTGATGGGCGAGTTTGCAAATCAGATGAATTACGGACCTGAACCGGATACAATTGCGTATTTGATTCGTAATAATGCTAAGGTTGTAGAGGTTCAGGTTGAAATGCTTGAGCGAATAGCAGGTGAAAGCTATTTGAATTTTAAAAATTCTATTTTATATATGAGTAGGATGTTGGTTTCTATCGTTTTATTTCAGGGATTTCGAAAGAGAGGTAAGTAAACAATGGAAAGGGTATTACGTATTGTGTTAATATTAGTGGCAATTTGTTCCTGTATGTTTGCTGTTCGTAAAATAAGAAAAGCTCAGATGAGAATCGAAGATACCTTGTTTTGGGTTGTTATGTCAGTAATTATATTGATGTTAGGCGTTTTTCCGCAAATTGCCTATAAGTTTGCATATTGGTTACATATTCAGTCACCGGTGAATTTTGTCTATTTAGCTTTTATCTTTTTGTTGCTGTTTAAGACGTTTATTCTCAGTGTTCAGGTTTCACAGTTACAAGAAAAAATAAAAAATTTAACACAGAATATTGCAGTTCGTGAATGTGTTGAAAAGGAACAAAACAAGAAAAAAGAATTGTAGTAAGAAGGTAGAATAATATGAAACGTTGGGAAAAACATACATGGGTAATTTGTGCATATAAGGTGAGTGAATACTTGGAGGATGCAATTAAATCGGTGAAATCCCAAACAATAAAATCAAATATCATTATGGTAACATCTACACCAAATGATCATATTCAAAAATTAAGTGAAAAATATGAGATACCGTTGTTTGTGAATAATGGTAAAGCTGGAATTGCAGGTGACTGGAATTTTGGTTATCAAAAAGCATCTACAAATATTGTGACCATTTGTCATCAGGATGATATTTATAAAAAGAATTATTTGGCGAATATTAAAAGGATGATAGATAAAGATCAATCAACTTTGATTGCTTTTTCAGGCTATGGTGAATTAAGAGATGGAAAAGAAGTGTATTCGAACACTTTATTGAATATAAAAAAATTGATGTTATTTCCATTTCGAATAGGAATTTTTCAAAAGTCAAAATGGGTAAGAAGAAGAATTTTGTCTATGGGAAGTCCGATTTGTTGCCCGGCAGTAACCTTTGTAAAATCGAACTTACCTTCGGTTGTTTTTCATGACAATTTTAAAAGTAATTTAGATTGGGAAGCATGGGAAATCGTTTCAAAAAGAAAGGGACGTTTTTCTTATGTGTATAAACCTTTGGTGCTTCATCGTATTCATGAAGAGTCGACTACATCAGAAATTATTGGCGGAAGTCTTCGTGGAAAAGAGGATTTTGCAATGTTTTGCAAATTCTGGCCAAAATGTATTGCAAAAATAATTTGTAAACAGTATGTAAAAAGCGAAAGAAGTAATAAAATAAAGTAGTTTGAAAAAGGAGAAAAGAACAGTGAAAAGATTATCAGTAATAATTCCTGTATATAATGCCAGAGAACACATACAAAGATGTGTAGACAGTATATTGCCTCAACTGAAAGAGAATGATGAATTATTATTGATAAATGATGGTTCCACAGATGGCTCCATTGACATTATAAAAAAAATAGAACAACAATATGATTGTGTCAGAGTGATTGATAAACCGAATGAAGGGGTTGCAAAAACAAGAAATTTAGGTATTATCGAGGCAAAGGGAGAGTTTATTTGCTTTATTGATAATGATGATTATGTTGACAAAGAGTATTTTGAAACTTATTATAATGAAATAAGCAAAGGAAAGTATGATTTGGTTATGGGAGGTTATAAAAGAGTAACTGACCATAAAGTGTTATTCAAAACAAATCCTATCCAGTCATTTTGGTATCAGTTGATGGTGGTAGCTCCTTGGGCAAAGATATATCGAAGACAGTTTTTGCTAAATCATGAGATATCGTTTTTGGATTATGGTATAGGAGAAGATAATTATTTTAACTTTCAGGTATATACAAAAACAAATCGAGTTTCTATAATAAATAATACAGGGTATAATTGGTGGTTTAATGATGCGAGCATATCAAATACCAATCAAAGGGGATTTAATGAAAATATTGATATAACAAAACTTCTTGACCGGTTATTTGAATTAAGTGGAAATAAAAAACCGTATAATTATTATTATGTCAGATATGTAATCTGGTATTTATTGTTTTCTGGAAAAAAATCAAATGTTGCACAGTTTATGAAAGAGTATAAAAAAGGGATACAGTGGCTAAAAGTGAAGAATATTTCGGTTCGTTTTCCTGTTTTTTCTGAAAGTATTAAGGGGGAAACATTAAAAAATCGTTGCTTGATAAATATATTTATACTATTCCATAGAATGAAAAGTGTTAAGATATTTGCTTCAATATTTTGTAAAGGATAAGGTGAATTATGAAAAAAGCATTGTTTATTCCGTTGGGATTTTATGATTATGATAAATGTATTGAAGATGAAATAATAAGAAATGGTTATACTGTGGATGTGTTTAATCCGATACAGGACTATAATTTCTTTAGAAAAGTTATTAATACAGCATCGAAAGGTTCATATTTGAAAAAAATAGCCAGAGAACGTCAAAAAAAATATTTTCAAAACAATCAGACAAGATATGATTTGATTTTTGTAATCGTTGGAAGATTTTTGGAGGAAGATATTTTTGCTTCATTTTGTGAGAAAAATCCTGAGGCAAAGAAAGTGCTTTACTTGTGGGATGATGTAGCAAGAATTGGAAATTTTCAACAGATAAATCACCTTTTTGAAAGTATATATTCTTTTGATAAAAAAGATGTGGATGCTTATGGATTTCATTTTTTACCATTATTTTATACAGATAAGCACAGATATGATGGATGCGAGAAAAATATTGGATTATCTTTGATGGGAATGTTACATTCTGAACGAATAGAAGTTATGTCTGAGGTTCAAAAGCAAGGAAAAATAAGAGATGAAGATTGTTTTGTATATTTATTAGGAGCTAAATTAAGTCA
>CADBNB010000321.1 GCA_902795895.1 uncultured Lachnospiraceae bacterium
AAATGATAGGGGAGAGATTATAATATACATAGTGTATATTTATAATAAATATTTATAAGAGAAAGAGGTAGAAGGTATGAAGAAAACAACTAAAATCACAGCTTTAACGATGGCAACTATTCTTGCTATGGGTTCAATGACTGCATGTGGTGGAGACAAAGAAGAAACAAAGACTCCAGCTACAGACAACGGTTCAACTCAGGCAACATCTGCAGATCCAGTGAAAATGACATTAAAGGTTATGGCTCCACAGGAAGAGCAGACAGATTACACAAAGGTTGATGAGAAGTACACAGGTAAGGCTGGTCTTTTAAGCTACATGTGTGAGCAGTTCAACGAAGCTCATCCAGAATGGGATATCACATTTGAATATCTTGTATGTTCAGAAGCTGATGCTGACAAGCAGTTGTCAAAAGATGCTACAAAGGGTGGAGACGTATTCATGTACGCTGGAAACCAGGTTGCAACATTAGCAAGCAACCAGATTGCACTTCCATTAGCTGGTGCTGGTCTTGAAGATGTTAAGGCTAACAACGGTGAGAAGGCTATCTCAGCTGTAACAATCGATGGAATGACATATGGTATTCCTTTCACACCAAACACATGGTTCATGTACTATGACAAGAGCAAATATTCTGAAGAAGAAGTTAAGTCATTATCAACAATGATGAGCAAAAACATCGATGGATGTAAGTACAACTTCGCTATGGACTTAGATAACGGTTGGTACAACGGTGGATTCTTCTACGCAGCTGGATGTACAGTATTCGGTGCAGACGGAACAAAAGAAGATGAGTGTGACTTCAACAACGAAAACGGTTTAGGAGCAGGTAAGGCTATGCTTGCACTTGCAAACAACAAGAAGTTCTTATGTGATGATGATAACAACGTAGCTATTTCAGAAATGGCTAAGGGTAACTGTGCAGCTTTATGTTCAGGAACATGGAATGCAGCAGCTATCCAGGAAGCTTTAGGTGATAACTACGCAGCTACTAAGTTACCTACAATCGACATCAACGGTAAAGATGTACAGTTAAACTCAATCGGAGATTACAAGTACATCGGTGTTAACGCTAACACAGAAAACCCAGAAGCTGCTCAGGCTTTAGCTTGCTGGTTAGGTGGACAGGAATGTCAGTTAGATCGTTTCAAAGCTAGACAGATTTCTCCAACATGGAAAGCTTTAACATCAGAAGAAGTAGTTGCTCAGGATATCGCTACAACAGCATTAGCATTACAGAACCAGTACACAGCAGTAACACCAGTAAGCCAGAAGTTCAACGACAACTACTGGAATGCAATGGCAGCTTTAGGAGCTGGTATGGTAAGTGGTAAGATTACTGAAAGCAACCTTCAGAAACAGTTAGACAGCGTTGTTGAGAACATCACAACTTCAGTTTCTGAATAATTATAAAATTAACTACCATAAATAGTTATTAGAATGATTTCCCTGCTTTTAGGAGTAGGGGAATCTTTCTATGTAAAATAAGTAAAATAAGATGTTTCGTCTACACTCACGCCGTGAGAGGCTGAGTATAAACGAAACATCTTATGTAGTCTGTATATATTCACTACAGACATATATATTCAATTTTTTATAATTTGACACTTAATAATATTACAAGGAGGAATCTTACATATGGGTAAGAAGATTAAGAATGCAAAATTTCCTAAGATTAACTTACTTAAAGAAGCATGGAAGAATGGTGACTTGTTTACCAAACTTGCTTTTTTCATTCTTGGTATAGGAAATATTGCTAGAAAACAGATCATTAAAGGTCTAATTTACCTTGCTGCTGAAGTCGGATTTATTTTCTACATGATCATGTTCGGAGTTACAGCACTTAGTCGTTTTGATGATTTGGGTGATGTAGAAACTGGACGAGTTCTTGATGAAGCAAGAGGAGTTTACGTTCAGACACAAGGTGAAAACTCATTGAAATTGCTTTTGGGAGCAATCTTTGCATGTATCGTAATTGCAATTTTTGTAGTTATGTGGTTTAAGAGCATTCAGAGTTCATATAATGCTCAAAAATTACAGGAACAGAAGAAGTGTGTAAACAACTTCAGACAGGATTTGGCAGATTATTTTGATTCAAAATTGCATTTTACAATGTTATTTTTGCCTGTCTTGAGTATTATGATCTTTAACATTTTACCATTGATTTACATGATTTTGCTTGCGTTTACAAACTGTGATCAGAATCATCAGCCACCAGGACATTTGTTTGACTGGGTTGGTTTCAAAAACTTTGGTCAGATGTTTAACATGAATGGTAAGATTGGTAGAACATTCTTCCCAGTTTTAGGATGGACATTTATATGGGCTATCTTTGCGACATTCCTTAACTACATTTTGGGTATGTTATTGGCAATCATCATTAACCGTAAGGGTACAAGATTAAAACCAATGTGGAGAACATTCTTTGTTATTACAATTGCTATCCCTCAGTTCGTATCATTATTGTTAATGAGACATATGTTAGATATGCACGGACCTTTGAATGGTACATTAGAATCACTTGGTTTGATTCATGATCCACTTCCATTCTGGCAGGATAAGACATTTGCTCGTGTTACAGTAATTGTTATTAACTTGTGGATTGGTATGCCATATACTATGTTGGTTACTACAGGTATCCTTCAGAATATTCCTTCAGACCTTTATGAGGCTGCTCGTGTGGATGGTGCAAAGGCATCTACTATTTTCTGGAAGATTACACTTCCATATATGTTGTTCGTAACTACACCAAAGTTAATTACCGACTTTGTAGGTAACATCAACAACTTTAACGTAATTTTCTTCTTAACAAATGGTGCGCCATTAACAAATGATTATTATCAGGCAGGATACACGGATTTGCTGGTAACATGGCTGTACTCGTTGACCGTTAACTCATTCGATTACAACCGAGCTGCGGTAATCGGTATTTTCGTATTTATCATTTCTGCAACATTGTCATTGTTGACATACAGAAACACTGCATCATATAAAGACGAGGAGGGATTCTCATAATGAAACAGAAAGAAACAGGCTCAATGAGACAAAATCGTCTCATCGCGAATACAATTGTTCATACTATTTTGACAATTATGTCGATTGTATGGTTATTCCCAGTTGTTTGGATTATTTTAGAGTCCTTCAATGCAAAACCAGACTCTGGTTCAAGCAGCTTTTTCCCACAGCATGGTTTCTCATTAGAGAGTTACCGTGTCTTGTTAACAGATAACAGACAGTTTATGTTTACAAGATGGTTTGGAAATACATTTTTGGTAGCTTTAGGAACTTGCCTTTTATCTACATTCTACGTATTGTGTGTATCATATACATTATCAAGACTTAGATTTAAAGGTAGAAAAGGTTTGATGAATGTAGGTTTGATTTTGAACATGTTCCCAGGTTTCATGTCAATGATCGCCGTTTACAGTATTTTAAATACAGTAAACTTAGTTGAAAAATTAACACCATTGATTTTTGTATATTCAGCTGGTCAGGCATTGAATTACCACATTGCGAAAGGTTTCTTTGATACTATTCCGAGAGCCGTTGACGAAGCTGCAAGAATTGACGGTGCAACAAGATGGCAGATTTTTACAAAAATTACCATTCCGATGTCAAAACCAATTTTGATTTACACAGTATTAACATCATTCATGGCACCATGGTTAGACTTCATTTTTGCTAAGTTCATGCTTGGTACAAAATACGAGAAGTACACAATCGCTACTGGTCTTTGGACAATGATGCAGAAAGAGTACATCAGAACATGGTACGGACGATTTACTGCTGGTGCGGTATTAGTTTCTATTCCAATTTCATTGCTCTTTATCTTCATGCAGAAGTACTACGTAGAAGGTATGTCTTCAGGTGCTGTAAAGGGTTAATTAAGAACTATTTTCGCTTGAACATATGGATTAAGAGCGTAGATGAGGCTGTTGTATGCTATCATACAACAGCCTCTTGTTATATCAAAAGTAGAAAGGGGTATTTTATGAAGAAAAATGTGAAAATTTTAAAGTCTATGACAGCTGTTATGCTTGCAGCTTCCGTTTTAGTAACTGGTGGGTGTGGAAAAAAGTATAGTGAGGATAATTTAGATAAATATCCTTACGAACAGGAACTTAATATTATCAATGATAATGTAAGAAACTATTATGAAGTTTTTGTGTATTCATACTGCGATACTGATGGAGATGGTATTGGGGATTTTAATGGTGTAACAGAGAAATTGGACTATATCAAAGATATGGGATTTAACGGTATTTGGTTAATGCCAATTATGAAATCTCCATCTTATCACAAATATGATACTACAGATTATTGTTCTGTAGATGACGACTATGGAACAATGGAAGATTTTGAAAAATTGTTGGAAGAGGCACATAAGAGAGATATTAAAGTAATTATTGACCTTATGATCAATCATACTTCTAATATTCATCCATGGTTTTCAGATGCTTACAGTTATGTGAATGAGTTGGAAAAAGGAAAAACACCAGATGCAACTGAATGTCCATATGTAGATTATTATAATTTTGTAAAGGAAGAAGATGCAGGCACTGGATACCATCAGGTTGGTTCTTCTGATTGGTATTACGAAGGTCAATTTGTAAATACTATGCCAGATTTGAATTTATCATCAGATGCTGTTCGAAAGGAAATCGAAACTGTAACAGATTACTGGTTGGATAAGGGAGTCGACGGATTCCGTATGGATGGTGTGAAGTATTATACCGGAGAACGTGAAAGTAACATTGAAGTTCTTAAGTGGTTCAATGATTATGTGAAATCAAAAAATAACGATGCATACATTGTTACAGAAGTATGGGATAATTATTCAGAAGCATCAAAATATTTAGCTTCCGGAGTGAATTCAACCTTTAATTTTAGTTCTGGTCAATCCGATGGTTTCCTTGTAAAATATGCAAGACAGGCAGGAGGAATGCTACCGGTTGGAACATCCCTTGAAAACTCTATGTTGAATATTGAAAAAATGACAAAGGAAGCAAATCCTGATTCTACATCAGCAGAATTCCTGACAAATCATGATACGGGAAGAACAGCAAATATGCTTGGAAGAGAAGATAAGGTGAAACTTGCGTACGCAATGGAATTGTTTATGTCAGGAAATGTATTTGTATACTATGGTGAAGAAATTGGTCTTGCAGGTTCCGGTTCGGATCCAAACTTTAGAGCACCAATGAATTGGTCAGCAACAGATCGTAGCCAAGTACCGGATGGTCCAAAGGAAATGGATGTAATCGAAAATATTTTCCCTGCTTTGGATGAACAGCAGAAAGATCCAAATTCTATCAATTACTTTATCAAGAGATGTTTGAGAATACGTAATGAAAACCCTGAGATTGCCAGAGGAACATCAGAAGTGATTCCAGAGGTGGAAGATGAACAGATTTGTGCAATCACAAGAACTTACAATGATAGTAAACTTGTTATTTTATATAATCTTTCGGGTGAAGAAAAGACAGTGACTGTAAGCAAAGATACATACGGATACAAGGATATTCGAGGCTATGTGGCAGCGCAGGGTGGAGAAGTAACATTAAAAGGTGATACCGTTACAATGCCTGCATTGTCTGTAGTAGTGCTTAAATAAAAGAGTAATTGGTTATTGTTGGTAATTGAAAAAGTATGTATTGTTTCGGCTTGCAGAAAGTTTTGCGAGCCGAATAATGAAAAAAAGGAAGAAACATGAAATTAGTAATACAAAGAGTAACAAAAGGTTCTGTTTCCATTGAAGGAAATACTGTTGGAAGTATAGGAAAAGGCTATGTGGTACTTCTTGGTGTGGGACAGGGCGATACAAAAGAAATTGCAGATAAATTGTTTGACAAAATGATAAAACTTCGTATTTTTGCAGATGAAGAAGGAAAAACAAATAAATCTCTTCAGGATGTAAATGGCGAATTGTTGATTATTTCGCAGTTTACCTTGTATGCAAATTGTAAAAAAGGAAACAGGCCAAGTTTCATAGAAGCAGGTGCGCCTAAGGAAGCGGAAGAATTGTATGAATATTTCTTACAATTAGCAAGAGAAAAATATGGAAGCTGCCAACATGGAGAATTTGGCGCAGATATGCAGGTGGAAATCTGTAATGATGGACCATTTACTATTATTTTAGACTCAAAGGAAATATGTTGATACAGTTCAT
>CADBNB010000322.1 GCA_902795895.1 uncultured Lachnospiraceae bacterium
ACTGCGATAATTTTCTTCCTTCAAATAACGTTCTGGAATCGCAACCTTTTTCAAAATAGGCAGCAATCGTATTTGCAGTAATGGATTTACCAAATCGTCTTGGTCTGCTTACACATACATATCGCTGTTCCGTATTGATTACTCCATTAAAAAAATGTAAAATATCTGTTTTGTCTATATAAATCTGAGAATGTACAACTGAGTCAAACTCTTCATTTCCACGATTTAAAAAAATCCCCATATTATCGCTCCTAACCATTTTTATCTATCACGTCATTCACTCCAAAGTCCACAACAAGCCATAATCTATATTATAGTATAACGGATAAAGCAGCTTTTGGAAACTATTTTCACTAATATAAAATACCAAAATACTAATTATTTAGACATGAAAATTTTTCCTACAAAGGATTCATCTGATGATATTCCCCTGCTTAATTGCTATTATTTTAAAATATACTCTCTATCATAGATTTTTGCCTGCATTCTCTATATAGAGTTTTCAGCCAACTCTCTATTATAGAGATTTAAAATCAACTCTCTAGTAAGTAATAAAGAGTTGATTTTTTTACCGATTTTTTTTTTTAGCCAAATTTTTGATGCAACAAAAACTTTGTATACTTCGACCTCATTTTTTATTTACAGCGGTAAAAAAATCTAGTTCCGAAAAGAAGATCGAAACGCAAAAGTGGAACATAAACATCCTCACATTACGTTTAAGACATCCGTTACTTTTAAAACATTAGTAGTATAGAAGTCTAGTTGAGAAATAATCTCATTTGTATGATAAATCAATCCGTTTTTTGTTGTTGCTCCATCCGAATCTGTTACCTCAATTTTTACCGGATATTTTCCACCAGGATTTTGTTGATTTAATCGTAATTTGCCTATATCTATTGTAATTTCGGCTTTTTCTTTCCCTATTCCGCTTCTTTCTATCGGCTTCTTTTCAAATTTAATTTTTCCTGTAGTTTCTGTTGCGTTCATTGCGTTTGATATGTTTTTCCATACGGTATAATCTATTTCAGTTCCGGCACAAACACCACACGTTACTCCAACTCCACTATGAATTGACATATCCTCATGGTCTTTTATTTCAGAAATACCTTCAGTTATTGTTCCCCAATTGATGGTATCTGCCTCTGTCCGGTTAACAGTTTTTTTGGCTATTTCAATCTTAGGGTCACAATTAACAATTGTAATCGTCACATAGGTATCTTTATTGAGATTATGTGAATGATATTGTTGTTGTGTAGTCATTTCGGCAGCATATCCACATCTGCAATACGTGCCACATGATTTATAGTGTGTATGTCCATCTTCATCCGTGTAATCATAATGAGTTCCCGGACAAGCACAACTACTGATATGATTGTGTTTCCAATTATACGTAATTGTATATGTAGTATCAACATGGATGGTATATGTTCCCGGTGATAATCGTTTATTAAGCAATTCTGTTTCTACCACTTTTCTGTTATCTTCTTGATATGACTGGCTAGTCTGAGTATATGTAAAAGGTGGCTCAGTCTGTTCAGTCTGTGGTGGCAAAATAGGACAAATCGCTAAAATTTCTGCTTCTGTTAATTTATGACTTGTATGTCTTGTTACTGATGCGGAAATATTTTGACTTGGTGCCGATGTTACATCAATGCTATCTGTTGGTGTTGGCGTTTCATCAATACTGTCTGTTGGTGTTGGTGATGATGTGCCTGTATCTTCCTGCACCATATCATATACGATATATAAATCTTCAAGCATATTACAATCATAGGCCCTGCCAACGGAGATAGAATAAGCATCTTCACACGCAAACATAAAGTTATAATGATTTAAATTAAAATCATTTTTTTTCTTCATAAGACAGTCATTATAATCATCAGAACCCTCTTTTGCATATAAAACAATTTTTCCGTCTCTATTTTTCCAAGACCATGGGTCTTCAACTTCATAAAAGAAATTACTTCTGTTGTCATCAGTACACTCATTTTTTAATAAGATGCGGTTAATAGTATATTTTTTACCATCTTTTTTATATTCCCATGTTCGCAAATCATTTTGTTCGGGTTTATTTTCGCTATTATCACCAAGCGGATAAACACTTCCGTTGGTAGCATAAAAATCACCATCGCTTTTTATAACCGGTTTGTTTTCTATGGCTGAATAGGCTTTTTCTATACCAGATTCTGGGTCATCCGCCACATTATAACTTGTTGCCATTTTCCCCATGACTTTTCTTATAACTTCATGCTTTGTGCCATCTTGTATACCGTCAAATTCCTCTTCAGTACCTATTTTGTTGCCGTTTTCATCATATTCCTGATATTTATAAATAAAAGACAGGCCTGCGTATTCAGGAGCAAATATCAGGTATTTGGTTGCACCTTCTGCCATCCATTTTTGCTCTGCTCCTTTTTCATAAAAAACATGTTCTACCCATTCCGTTAGACGCTCGGCTGTATTTGAGACATAAACATCCTCACATTGTTGTTTTACCTTAGCCATTTTCATACCATTTTCGTGCCAATACCTGAAATATGCAAGTATTTTCTTATTTACATTACTGGCACTGGTATTGCTTGCAAGATTCACCTGTATTTGTACATCATTTTTATCCTTGTAAAGAATACCTGTTGTTTCATCTTCAGTATAAAGAGTCCTTGGCAAATTTACTTCATCTCTTAAGGTATCAGGAACCAAGTCAGAAGTGGTAACATCAATTTCTCTTGGATTACCATTTTCATCTTTTGCATCTGATGCATATGCTGTTTGATATTTCTTTGTGGTAAATCGTCCAATTGCACCCAAATCAAATCTGTTAGTAGAATATATAGTACAGTTACCGGGACAATTGTAAGAAAAATTGAAAAGTAAAATATGAAGATGGTCAGTTGCAAGAAAGCTATATTTTTGACCGTCTTTTGACCATGTACCCATTCCATCTGCTTTTTTTACTTTTGCAGCTCTAACTAACTTAGGTGTATCAAGCTCAATATCATATAATCTTTTTATTAAGTTTACGTCTGTACCGTCGTCTTCTGCCTTCGGCCAGGTAAGCACGATGTTTCCTACCAACTTTACAGTATTTGCACTATTATCTTTATCATAACGAAGATGTGTGTCACTAACCTTAACAGTTACTCTGATACGATTATATGAATTTCCATCAAATAAGTTTGAGTATTCAACGCCACCACTTTCATCAGAATTACCTTTCTTAAACGTAGAAAAATCATCCCTTGTAAAAATATATTTATGGAATTTTTCATCTAAAGCCTTCAAATCCTTATATTTGCTAAAAGATTTTTCGGGTATACCGTCATTTATTCGGTATTGATTACCAATCGTATAAAGACCTATGTAAAAAGAAGTTTCTGTATCAGTAAGTGCAACATCATTATAATGGTCTGCTGCTTTTAACCACCCATCAAGAGTGCTAAGGTCAAGAGTTGTGGTTGAATTTAATTGAAAATTTTTGCTTTTCGCTACGTCTGAATCATATGTTAATTTCTTAATTTTTTTTACAATATCAGGGTCAGGAGTAGCGACAGCTAAGGCTGTTAAATCAGAACCACTCGCTTCTGTTTTTTCTTCTTCCTTTGCTTTTGCTTCTTCGATTGCCTTTTCTTTTTCTTCCTGCAATACATCTGCTTTGATAGACTGCACATAATCCATCATGGAACAATCATAACTCGCCCATTGGTTTGTCTTTTCGTTTTGCCGATAGTAAACCGTATTTACTTCCTTATCTATCAAAAAAGGACAGTAAGTTGTTAATTCATTTACTTCTTCATCTGTCATGGAATACACAAATTTTCCAAGTTCCTTAAAAGATGATTGCCGACAGATATCCTCTAATTCGTCTTTGGAATAATCACGCCAATTTTCTACATCTTGGATATATGGCAATTCTTTTGTTGCAGTATCTTTTGTAGCAGTAAAAAAGACTATAATGCCTATTATGACTGCCAATACACAAAAGATGCCTGAACCATACAGTATTTTTTTCTTTGACATATAAAAACTCCTTTCTTTAATTACAACAAAAAATTCCTATTATTGTTATGAGTTTTTTTCTAAAAAAAAGAGCCATTTACCACAAAAAACAAGAAAAAACCGACTTCCTAATCATCAGATGCTTTGTCAGATTTTTAGGTGTCGGTTTCATCTATATATTACTATGAAGAAACAATAGGATTAATTACCAAAGTACATATTCAGAACAAAAAACTGTATCTTTTATAATATATTTTGCTGTAGGAATACCATTGATGGTTTTTTTAGCGTACAATTCTCTTAAAGAAATAGCAGAGCTTTCCTCCCAAACCGTTACTTTTCCCCCAAGAGAATAATAGCTGCA
>CADBNB010000323.1 GCA_902795895.1 uncultured Lachnospiraceae bacterium
AGCGACGGAAGCCTGCTCAAGGAAATGGAGAAAATCCAAGGAAAATATAGCCGAAATTATGGTATAAAGGAGATTCCGAGAGAACATTTTATATATTTCATATCCCCTTTATTCTATCAAAATTTTTATACAAATTATAGTGCCATTTTTCCCATTCTTGACTTTCGTGACTTTTAGCCATTTTTCAATACCCCAAACTGTAATAATATTTTCTACAACCACCCTTGTAGATGGAGTTTTTTTATCATTTTACCGATAATGATAGTATAAAATGATTTGAGAGAACATGTATAGGAGAAGGAGGATAATATGAAGAAAAAAATTATATTTTCAGTATGCGGTATTTCAATCATTATCGCGCTATTTCTTATTAGCTATTTTATGAACAAAACTTACTATAACGATCCGTCTGTCCTTGGAAACAGTAGCGGCAACCTTTTCAACGGTGGGCTTTTTTGTGAGTCTGACGGAAAAATTTATTTCAGCAATCCAAATGACGAAGGTCGAATCTACTCCATGGACGAAGATTTTACCAACTTCAAAAAGCTTTCCTCAGACACAGGAAGCTATCTGAATGTAGCAGGAAAATACATAGTTTATGGTCGACACAATGAATTGCAGAGTAAAACATCAGAAAATGTATTTGCCCTTTCCAAGACCGGAATGTACCGAATGGATACAAACGGAAAAAAAGTGAAAACTCTGTTTGATTCCGCAGTTGCAGTCATTAACCAATATGGCAATACCATATACTATCAGCACAATACAGACGATGGTTTTGGAACTTCCATGATAGAAATTGACAAGACCAAAAAAGCTGATTTGACGGAAGAACCGATTTTTCCTTATGCCATTACGGATGGAACTCTTTACTATGTTGGTGTTTTAGAAGACCACAATATTTATAAAATGGATTTAACTTCAAAGAAACATACCTTATTGTTGGAAGGCAATTATGCCTTTGTAACGGTGAACAACGATAATCTTTACTACATGGACTTAGAAAATAATCACACCCTTTGCCGCATGGACAGAACCGGCGGCAATCCTGAAGTTCTTGTGGATACGCCAATTAGCACTTACAATGTAACGCCTGACGGAAAATATTTATACTACGAAATGGATGACGGTGAAAACATTGGTATTTACTGTATGGATTTAGGTACTAAAAGTAGTTCTCTTATTACAAGCGGAGCCTATTGTCAAATTCATACCACCAGTAACTATACATTTTTCCGTTCTTCCGATGAAGTGAAGTTTTTCTATGTTTCCAATGGAACCTCACAAGTTTATGACTTCAGTCCTGAAGTACTGTCCAAATAAGACTTGTAGACTGCTGCATTGGAGGATGAAACTTTCAGATATTTCTATACATTAGAAAAGGACAAGCTATAGCCAGACATTATCAATGATTGGTTATAACTTGTCCTTTTTTCTTTCCCATGATTGATTTATCAACCTCTGTATTATACATTTTCATCAATGTCTTATACATTCATTTTTTGAACAAAATCTGCATATTACATTTTCTATTATTCCGCATCAAAATCCACATGATATACCTGCTCTCCCACATGAATATCCACGTAATGTAAATCAAACTGGTCGTCTAATATTTCCATAGCACCTTCATAAGTAACGGTATCGCTCTTTTTGATTAGGAATAAGTATTCTCCATTTTCCTTTTCATCCGCTTCGCTACTTACTTCACGGTAAAACTCTTCCCCGTCGATTTCCCCAGGATATCCTGCCGCCAAAATTTTTTCTTCAATAATCTGATATAATTCTTCCATAACTTTTTCCTTTCACTCACAAACTGATACTTTTTCAACATTAACCCATTGAAAAATAATCATACACATGTTTTAAATAATACAAAGAACCAAAGACTAAAATTGCATCATACTCTTTATCTTCTTTCCCTATCATCTCTAATCCCTGTTCTACCGTTTCTGCTGCAACTACGTTTCCACAGTATTTTTCTGCTACAACTTTAAGTTTCATTGCCGGTAATGCCCGTGGATTATCCGGTGTAATAGTTATCATTTTTGCCATCTTGGGTGCAAGATAAGAAAGCACCTTGTCATATTCTTTATCGGCTAATATTCCCACAATGCAAGCAATTTTTTTATCGGGCAAATACATATCTATGGTTCTTCTAAGACTTCTTGCCGCATCTTCATTGTGGGCGCCATCTATGATATAATACGGATTGTTTCTGATTACCTGAAATCGTCCTTCCCAACAAGTGTCCAACAGCCCTTTTCCTATGGCTTTTTCTGAAATATCAATGCCTTTTTCCTTTAAGGCATCCACGACTTCCAACGCCACAATGGCATTTCTCACCTGATGGTCTCCTAGTAAGGATACTTTCAAATCTTTCCGCTCTTTATAAGAAAATACAATGCCATTCATGCTGTGTTCTTCTTTTGTCACCTGTCGGTAATCCGAAAATACAAGTTTTGCCTGTTTTTCAAAAGAAACCTTTTGAAGCACAGGACTTATCACATCTTCTTCGCCCCGTTCCCTGCTCCAGCTTCCATAATCATAACAGACAACGGTGCCATTTTCCTTGATAATCCCCGCTTTTTCCATTGCAATTTTTTCCTGGGTATCTCCTAAAAAATTCATATGATCCATACTGATGGAAGCAAAGACAGTGCACAGAGACTGTTCGATTACATTTGTCGCATCAATCCTTCCACCCATGCCAACTTCCAAAAGCACAAAATCACATTGTTCCTGAAGAAAGTACAAAAAACCAAGAACCGTTTCCAACTCAAACTCTGACGGCAAACTCACCTTTTCTTCTTCCATTTTCTCATATACCTGTTTTAAAGTATTTGTAAGCTTCAAATAGGATGTTTCATCAATCATTGTAGAAATCGTTTTGTCATTTTGTACTTCTAAACACTGAATCCGCTCTCTGTACTCCCGAACAGTAGGTGAAATATATCTTCCCACCTTGTATCCTGCATTCGCCAACATATAGGCAATATACGCAGATATAGAGCCTTTTCCATTGGTTCCACCTACATGAATGAATTTTAATTTTCTTTCCGGATGTCCCAAGGAATCTAGCAAATATCCGATAGCTTCTATTCCCATTTCTCCTGCTTTTTCATTTGCACCGGCTATAAATTTTCTCGCCTCTTCATAGTTCATTTCGTTTCCTCATTTCATTGTATCCACTTCTGAAGGTATTTTTTCACCTTTTCAATGTTTTCCAAAGCATCGTCTATTAACTTCGGTTTCTAATTCATATCCACTTTTACTTCATGTCAATTTACAAAATTCGCTCACGAATCTTGCTATAATCCTCATGGATCGTTTTATGCTTTGACAATTTAATCAAATGAGCAATCCACTCAAAAAACAAAGTGGATTGCTCATCCCAAAATAGCCTATTAACAGTTAGTTCTAACGTAAACCTTCTTTCATTTATGATGTACCAAAAGCCTGACACACGGTTCTATTTAGAATTCCATCTTCTTTTCAAAGTATGCTTTCAAGTCTGCGATTGCAATTCTTTCCTGCTCCATAGTATCACGGTCACGAACTGTAACTGCATGATCTTCCTCAGATTCAAAATCGTATGTAATACAGAATGGAGTTCCGATTTCATCCTGTCTTCTGTAACGCTTACCGATATTTCCTCTGTCATCAAATTCACAGTTGTAATACTTGCTAAGTTCAGCGTAAATCTTTTCTGCACCTTCGTTTAATTTCTTAGACAATGGCAAAATACCAATCTTAACAGGTGCAATGGCTGGATGGAAATGAAGTACAGTACGTACATCTCCACCTTCTAATTCTTCCTCATCGTAAGCACTGCAAAGGAATGCAAGTGTTACACGGTCTGCTCCTAATGATGGCTCAATAACGTAAGGAATGTATTTTTCCTTCTTTTCATCATCAAAGTAATCCATAGGCTCACCTGATGTATTCTGATGCTGTGTCAAATCGTAATCTGTACGGTCTGCCACACCCCATAATTCTCCCCATCCAAATGGGAACAAGAACTCAATATCTGTAGTTGCCTTACTGTAGAAGCAAAGTTCTTCCGCAGCATGGTCTCTTGCACGAATCTCATCATCGCTGATACCTAAATTCTTTAACCAGTTAAGACAGAATGTTTTCCAGTATCCAAACCACTCTAAATCAGTTCCTGGCTCGCAGAAAAATTCAAGTTCCATCTGCTCAAACTCTCTTGTACGGAAAGTAAAGTTTCCTGGTGTGATTTCGTTACGGAATGATTTACCAATCTGACCGATACCAAATGGAATCTTCTTTCTTGATGTTCTCTGTACATTTTTAAAGTTTACAAAAATACCCTGTGCTGTCTCAGGTCTTAAATAAACTGTATTCTTTGCATCTTCTGTAACACCCTGGAATGTTTTAAACATAAGGTTAAACTGACGGATTTCCGTAAAGTTATGCTTTCCACAAGAAGGACAGCAGATATTCTTTTCTTCAATGTACTGCTCCATCTCTTCTTTTGACCAGGCATCTACGCTTCCCTCAATTTCAATACCATTTTCCTGCATATAATCTTCGATCATCTTATCTGCACGGAAACGCTCATGACACTCTTTACAGTCCATCAAAGGATCTGAAAAGCCACCCAAATGTCCTGAAGCAACCCAAGTCTGAGGATTCATAAGAATCGCACAGTCAACACCTACGTTATATGGATTTTCCTGAATAAACTTTTTCCACCATGCTTTTTTTATGTTGTTCTTAAGCTCAACTCCAAGATTTCCGTAATCCCAAGTATTTGCCAATCCTCCATAAATCTCTGATCCCGGATATACAAATCCTCTTGCTTTTGCTAATGCAACAATCTTGTCCATAGTTTTTTCCATGTTAGTTCCTACCTTTCTATTTTTAAGACCCGATGGTCATTTCTTCTCTTTCCACAAACAGATATCCCCACTTTTCAGGCAACCTGTTTCCTACTTCCATGCTTCTACTTATAAATAATAACTGCCGTCTGACCTTCTGTTGTTTCCACAGAATTAGAACCGGTTAAATTGGCATCTGCGTAATACATTACAGTTCCATCAATTTCTATATGTAACGCAGAATCTCCAATGATCATCATTTTCAATCCTTTTTTGGAAAGGATATCATCTTTTGAAATGAGTGAATCATCCTTTGCAGCAGTAAATGATGTTGGTAACACCATATTATCTCCCACATCTTCGATATTCATAATATTCAAATCTTCATTCTGAAAACCAGCATAACTCTCCACAGAATTAAAAGTTAACAAAACCTTTGCCACTTTACTCTTTACAGTAAAATCTTCCATGGTAACACTGTCTTTTCCCTGTTTATCATTGTACTCAGAAACTGCATCTTTTATAAAACTCTTTAAGTCTGATTCTGAATAATCCTTCTTATCAAAATCTTCCACAGAAACCAACTCTACATTTCCATCCGCAGATATGTACACAGTATCCATCTCTGTATCGGCAAGCGACAGCTTAGTTGAACTGCCACAACCAGCCAAGGCAAACAGACAACTTATCAAACATATTATACAAGTTATTTTTCTTCTCATAATATTTGTCCCTTTATATATCTTCAATGTTCATATAATGAACAGTCATCAACGTTTCCATTGTAACCTCTTGCTCTTTTTTTTTCAATCACAAATTTCATGTATCCAACGATTCTAACTGTCAAATATGTGACCAACAAATTTCCTCGCCCATTCAGCTACATTTTTTCAAAAACTTACCCTGAAATTCTCACGCCTTTACTTTCCTGAATATTCTATGGTTCCACTTAATATTTCCAACATTTCCAACGAATGAAAATTACCATTTGCAAATACACTCATATATTGCTTTGCTACCCGGCACAATTCTTCTTTTGACGTATCTTCCAAAAGGAATGTAAACAATTTCTCCACCTTGCTTGTAACAATATACTGTATGGCATAAACGGTACTTGGAGATATCTTTATAGGCTCCGGTACTGTTTCCACGCATTCACGACAACACATACCGCCTGCCCTGCTGGAAAACCCACCGTAAAACACATCGTGCAAATCCACCTGTTTTCTTCTGCATTTTACACACTCAAACACCTGAGGCATCTCTCCGTTAAATGTCAATGCCTTTAATTCAAATATAGCACGAATCAGGTCATTGGGAATTTTCTCAACATTCAATGCTTTTAGTGACTGATATAAAAGCTTAAGAATTCCGATTGCCTCCATATTTTCATAGGTGAGATACGCTGCAACCTCACAAAAATAGGAAGCGTATGAAATTTTGTCAATATCACCTTTGATGTCATCAAAATAGTTCTGTATTTCTGCACCATTTAGCGTATAGGAATTTCGCCCCTGATAAAGGGTGAAATTCCCAAAAGCAAAGGGTTGCGTACACGCCATAAACGCATTGTTGGTTCTTCTTGCACCCTTGGCAAATGCTGAAATACGTCCTCTTTCTTTCGTGAGAATAACTACCCGTTTATCATATTCCCCGATTGGCATCGCCGACAATACCATTCCCGTCACCTGTTCCAGATTCATTTAATGCCACACCTTCTCCATCAACCAAACTCTGCTCTTTTCCTTTTGCGTACTCCAAATAATCGCTGACAAATCCTGTTTCTTCAAATTTTTTCCAATATTCGTTCTTCATTATAAATCGTTCCTTTCCCTGGTAGACAAATAACTAACTCTGTTATTATTGTCTCCCAATCCATATTACTTATTCGGAAAGTCCCAACCTTTTAACCCTTTTTTTATGTTCTCTCAAAGTCTTTTTATACAAAAATTTCGAGATAGCTTTTTGTGGAATAACGCCTTTCCGTTACATCATTTATTAGTCAGCGTCAACCACGCACTTATTCATAATCTGTTGGCTGATAACCGTAGTTCTTAATTAAGAAATCGCTGTCACGCCAATCTTTCTTAACCTTAACCCAAATCTGTAAATTTACTTTAATATCCAAAAGATTTTCCATCTCAACTCTTGCCTGAGAACCAATTTTTTTAAGCATAGCGCCCTGTTTTCCGATAATGATACCTTTGTGAGAATCTCTCTCACAAACAATAGTCGCATCTATGTCCATAATATTTCCTTTTTTTCGCTCTTTCATACTGTCAATGGACACGGCAATTCCATGTGGAATCTCATCTTTCAACAAACGCAGTGCTTTTTCACGAATTAACTCTGCCACAATTTGTCTCTCCGGTTGATCAGTAATGGTATCCTCATCATAAAACTGTGGTCCCGGCTCCAAATACTCAAATAATGTTTCCACCAAATGATCAGTATTTTCACCTTTTAATGCAGATACCGGCACAATTTCCTTAAAATCATAAATCTTGCGATAAGCATCAATCACAGCTAAAAGCTCTTCTTTTTTTACAGTATCCAACTTGTTGATTGCCAAAATAACCGGCGTATTCACTTTTGCAAGCTGTTCTGCAATATGCTGCTCTCCTGCCCCGATAAACGTAGTAGGCTCCACGATCCAAAGCACCACATCCACTTCTTTCAAAGTACGTTCTGCCACATTTACCATATATTCACCAAGTTTATTTTTCGCTTTGTGAATTCCCGGTGTATCAAGAAAAATAATCTGCCCACGCTCATCCGTAAATACCGTCTGAATACGATTTCTCGTAGTCTGTGGCTTGCTGGATGTAATTGCAATCTTTTGACCAATGATATGGTTCATAAGAGTTGATTTTCCCACATTTGGTCTACCAATCAATGTTACAAATCCTGACTTAAATTCGTTTTTCAAATTCTACCTCCATCTTTTGTTCCATGCATTTTTGTAAACACAGTATTCATGCACGCATTTACAACCCCGTTTATTTTTTTACAGAAATAAACGCTACGCGCTGATGCGCAATCCGCAGAAGCGAAGTTAATTGCTACGCAATACTGCGGATGCGCCAGAGTTTTGCAAGCAAAACTCTATGTTTTTACAATAAGTTTTCAATATGTTCAAACATATCTTTATTTTCTTCAATTTTTTTGTCATTTCCGATAACACACAAATGTCCATCCTCAAGGAAACACTTCATCTGCGGTGCAAGTTCTTGGATATCTTTTTGTGAAATATTTAATACTTCATCACGATATTTTTGTAAAATCTCCTCTGTAATTCCCGTCATGTATGCATTAAATGAACGGGTTCCTGTTGTGGAAGGTGTCAGAGGTGTATCCATATTGCTAAGGGCACCTATCATGTATTTCGTCATGTCACGCTCGCTTGCCGTAAAATTCTTCACATACTCATAAGCGCCATCGAAGATTTTATTTGTCTCAGCAAGGTTTGGATCACGGTAAGAAACAAAATATACATTTCCCGTACTTCCAAATCCACACATACATCCGTATGCGCCACCCTTAACGCGGACATTGTTCCAAAGGTAATCATATCCTAAAATCACCTTCAAAACAGCGGTAGAGCCTTTATACTCCAATCCTTCTTTAAAGTAGTTACCTACTCTTGCCACATACTGCACCTGACCGGAATATTTGAAACCTTCCTGTGTTTCATGCTTGATAAAGTCCAAATTCACCTTACGAACACTGCTGTCGCGCTTTGGTTTCAATGCATCCACCAACACTCCATAATGCTTCGTAAACTGGCTGTATCCCTCTTCATCCGATGTAAGACTGATAATCATATGTTCCTTTTGCAATGCAAAGTCGAGAATTTCCTGGAAAATAGCGATTAATTCTTCTCTCTTTTCATCAAAATGCTCCACTAAATCGCACAAGAAACGGTAATATGCGATACCTTCCATCTCGTCGTTCATTTTTGACAATTCACTATAGTAGCTGGCTGCTCTCATAATGGCAATGGCATGGCCACTGCTGTTTAACTTCATCTGCAGACGTGACTTAGCTTCAATGATTACTTCTTTCAAACGCTTTGCATCTGAAAAATCTGTAGTAAGCGCCATCTCGCGAAGCAAATCCAACGCCTTATCAATATTACCATACAACACTTTTGTACGTAGTTCAAAAGTTAATTTAAACTCATCCATCTTTCCGTACTGGCTGTATGTATTAAAGTCTGTCACCACACCACCGGTGTAAATATTGATATCATTTGACAATGTGATGTATGTATGCTTTTCTGTATTCATGTACCCAAGCACAGTAGCCAAAAGCGACAAATATGGTGCATATTCTACCAACTCGTCTACCGGGAACACAAACTTCAAATAAGCAATGCCATTGGTATATACATTTTGATATACCACTTTATGTCCATCAATTTCACGTTCTTCACTAATGAGTGGCAATATGTTCTTTCGCATATCTTCTCTGCCAAGCATAGGAATCTTTTCAAGTTCTTCCGGTGTAGATGGTTCTTCCTGATATTTCTTTAATTCTTTTGTCTGTGTTATGATATCTTCCAATTCTTCTTTTGTGAGAGATTTTTTATAATCAGCCAGTTTTTCAGCGACAATCTTCTCATTTTTTGTTGTTAAATCTACTTCAGGTTCAATCATAACAATCGAGCTGTGATTGTTATTTAACATATATTTTTCAATCAATGCTTCGAAATAATTC
>CADBNB010000324.1 GCA_902795895.1 uncultured Lachnospiraceae bacterium
AAGTTTTCGTCCCCTAGCGGGGTCTTATATTTCTCAATAAGGAATGATTGATATGAAACCAACAATAAAAGAAAGTTTTCGTCCCCTAGCGGGGTCTTATATTTCTCAATACCGTCACAAGAAACGTTCTTGTATAGCGTCCTTCCAACCCACTTTGCGGCTGAAATTTTTTTTGTAACATTTATTATGAGTTTAGAATGGTGAAAAATGTGAAATCCCAGATAAAAAGCCTTTCGGCGCAAAATACTCATAAAAAATGTTCTCTTGTTTATTTTATCTAAATATTTATCATTTTTCAATCTTTTCTTCATAATATTTCAAACTTGCTGTAACAATTTGTTACTGTTCACAGGTAGCTCTTTGCACTACAATGCAAAGGACATAATATTCACCAACAAATTTCTACACATCTTGGCATAGCCTATATTGCAGGCGTTTTTTACACCTGCAATATTGTATAACCACTTGATACTACTGTTTTTCAAAATGTATACGACATTCCCCAAAACAATAATCTTTCCCCTGATACTGGGTCATCTTAAGCATATGAGGCGATACTTTTCTATCATTCGTTTCTAAAATTTCAGCTACCCTTTGGACACCCTTTTCCTGAAACAGTGCATAAGTAATGGTTTTACTTACATAACCGGCACCACCACCAAGCCATACCGTATTTTCCATGGGACGATCTGTTCCACGGAACTTGGAAAGGAAACAATCATAAGAAAGGTCTGCAAACATTTTGATAGCTTCTTTTATTTCCTCTATGGAATATGGAAAATCTTTCGTATCAATGGTCAAAGGAAAAGTTATTTTTGTTCCCGGTTTCAAACATTCACGCAAGGTATTGATTTTATTATCAACCATTTCTGTCGAACGATCTTGTTTCTTGCATAAAATTAAATCATCTAAACCTAATGGCTCACTATCTCCAATGACAATTTTAGACATCACTGAATATACAGCACCCTTTTCTCTCTGCAAACGATTGAAACGTGCATCTTCCAATTGCTTTGCATGATATCTCAAATAGAATTTATTATCCGATTTCTTCTCTTTCCTTTTTTCCTTTTCTTTTTCTATTTCTTTTTCTATTTCTTTTTTTATTTCTTCTATTTGATATTTTCCGCTGTTTTTACAAATATCATAAGCCAAAAGAATAGTACGCAACATTCCTTTTATACTGCTTCCCGGTATATACGGAAGCCCATAAGCATCCTTAATAAACAAATCAATACATGATTTTTCATCCCAATCTTCGTCCAAGTTATTTAATCCATAGGACTTCCACTTTTCAACCATATCCCAGTCTAAATATCTCGCCTTGACTTTTTCTTCCAACCATTCTGTTAAAGTATTACTTGTATACAGAAACTCCTCGTAGGAATTTTCTAAATGTTTGAAACAAAATCCTTCAAACATTTTCTGTATATTTGGAACAATAACACGTTTTCCTCGCTTTATATATTCTTTTTTCGTTAGTTTTTGTCCACTACCTATAAAAACCGGACCTTTTACTTCTAATGTTACACGATATACCTGTAAACTTGACTGCATCTTTACACCTCCAACCACATAGGCTTTGCATAGCGATATACAGGATGACGATTGCCTTCATTTCTCACGTCATAAACATCACCATCAAAAGTTGTCTCTACACAACTCCCTGCCTTCATTACATAGAGATCTCTTCTTCTCCGATATGTGTCGCTATCTGCTAAGGAAGTAACAAAACCACTTCTTTTCATCCAAAGCACTTCTGCATTTGGCAACACCGCATCTAATTCCTCGTCTTTTGGCAAAGCAACGGACAAACTCATACAGGTCTTACTGTCAGTGCCTATTCGTTCTTTCAACCCATCTGGAACTTCCTGTGCTATCGCAGTAAATCTTCCGTAACCACTGCTTCTTCGTCCTCCAATTCCCGTAAATGATAAAGCCTGTATATAAGAAAAGACTTTTTGATAATCCTCTTCTTTCTCATATCCCACTATAAAATACAAGCCACAATCCTCAAAATACGCACGATCAAAATGAAAACTTCCCACCCGGTATGGTGTCGCTTCTTCTTTTGTTTGCAAATCCGCTTGGGTTCTTACCTCCGATTTACCAAAATGTTTAAAATCTTCCAAATCAGCTTTTGCAGTATCTTCTGTCATATCTCCGGATAAATAGTCTTCCAAATCCTCATAGTGCAGATATGAGACTTTCTTCCATATTTTCTTTGCAGTAGATGATCCTTCTGTTTCTTTTCGTTCTATTCTTTTTAATGGCTTCGGAAGATAATAACTTTCTTCTACAAAAGGAAATGCATCTGTAAATAGCAATTTCCCTTCCTTTGCAGTATTTACAAACCAATTTAGTGCTTCTTCCCCATCCTGTACAATTTCATTACATA
>CADBNB010000325.1 GCA_902795895.1 uncultured Lachnospiraceae bacterium
ACAGCATCAGGGGATGAATATAGTACCGTAACCGGACTTGATATGGGAGCGGATGACTATATTGCTAAGCCATTTCGTCCTAGAGAATTGATGTCAAGAATCAGAAATGTTCTTCGAAGAACCGGAAAGAGTAATTCTATTTTAAAGTTAGCGAATGTTTCCATTGATGCAAACAGTGGAACGGTTCAAAAAAATGGAAGTGAGATTTTTCTTTCTGCATTGGAATACCGTTTGCTGCTGATTTTTGCAAATCATAAAGGACAGGTCCTTTCAAGAAATCAATTGTTGGATGAAATCTGGGATGTTGCCGGTGATTTTGTAAATGACAACACACTTACCGTATACATTAAGAGATTGCGGGAAAAAATAGAAGATGATCCGGGCAAACCGAAAATCATAAAAACAATAAGAGGATTGGGGTATCGGGCAGAATGAGTATGTTAAGAAACCGTCAGATGAAGGTAGATATTGTAGTATCTATGTTTACAATCATTAGTATGTTAGTAGTAGGGATTGGTTTGGGTTGTTTGAAAGTAACTCTTTTAATAGGTGCAATCCTAATGCTATTTATCGGATATCATTTTTTTGTGGAACTTAGAAGATATAAGACCATTGCTAAATTAAACGAAAATCTGGATGAAATGTTACATCAAAGGAGACATACGATTTTTGAAGATTGCGAGGAAGGGGAATTGGCAATTCTTGCGACAAACTTAAATAAATTGGTGAGAAATCTGCGGGAACAGGTAGATATGGAGCAGTTGTCTAAAAAGCAGCTGGCAGACGCTATGGCAGATATTTCTCATCAAATTAAAACACCACTAACGTCTATCAATCTTTTGTTGTCAAGGCTTCGAAAGGATGGCTTGGAGAAAGAAAAAGAGATGGAGGCAATTGTTGAAATTACAAAGCTAACTTCAAAAATTGAATGGCTGATTTATGCCTTATTAAGAATTGCGAAACTGGATGCCGGGGCAATTACCTTAAAACAGGAAGAAGTTTCCCTAGCGTTGTTGTTAAAGGAAACAGAGGAGCATTTGGCAATTCCTATGGAATTAAGAGGAGTACAGTTTGTATATGAGAAAGATGACAGTATAAAAGCTACCATTGATAAATCATGGACTTTGGAAGCTGTAGAAAATATTGTAAAAAACTGTATGGAGCATACACCGGAAGGGGGAAGGGTGAAAGCGGAAGTTTCAGAAAATCCCATTTATTCGGAAATTCGCATTACAGATACAGGTGTTGGAATTGCGAAGGAAGATTTGCCACATATATTTGAACGTTTTTATAAGGGAAAGAATTCCGATAAAAACAGTGTGGGAATTGGACTGGCATTGGCAAAACAAATCGTAAATGCACAAAATGGAACAATCATCGTACAGAATCGTAAGAATAAACAGGGTGCAGAATTTTGTATCCGTTTTTACAAAACAGTAGTATAAAAAAGAACGTTAAAGTAACAAGTAGTAGTTGTTTCTTTGACGTTCTTTTGTATTAATCAATGGAATAATTGGTAATGAGCAAATGCTCCGCATTTTTATCGTTTCGATCCTGAAAGCTAACAAAGTATTTTTTATCAAATTTGTGAAGCTGAAGTTTATCACCATTGGCGCAAGGTGTTTCCTGTGGATATAAAGAAAGAATAAAATCTGTATTTTTAATGATTAGCATAAAATTACCTTTGCATTTTTTTATCAAATAATTGGCTAAACGAATTTGTTCTTCCTTGCCAAAAGCGTTGTTGGCATAAGTACTAAATTCCGTGTCATAAGGTGGATCTAAGAAGATAAAATCATTCTTTTTCGGAGGATTTTGTTTAAAAAATTCTTCGAAGTCCAAGTTGCAGATTTTTGTGTTTTGAAGCTGTGCAACTAATTCTGGTGAAGAAAAATACTGGATTTTTTTCGTCAGAGTCTTCTTATTGTAGGAAATGCCCCCATAAGGAACATTAAATTTGCCACTTTTGTTATAGCGAAACATAGAGGAATAGCAGTATTCCCGTATGAAAAAATAAATGGCTGTAGCAAAGGAAGTAGTAATGTGCAACTCTTCAATATGATTGTAAAGGTAGCGAAAATGCATGTAAAAAGCATTTTTAAAGGCACCTTCAATATTGTCTGCGATATCTTCTTCACAAAGAGATCCTTTTTTTTCCTCGATGGAAGCCATACGAATTACTTTGTTTGTATAGCTTTTAATCAGTTCATTGATAAAGTTATCAAGGGCAATGTTAAAATTGCTTTTAAGAAGATCGTTAAACTCAGAGGCGTGAGCACATAAAAACTCCGTCGTGAGATCTGAAAGCTGTTGCTTATCAATCTGTTTGGTACGATAGTATTCGTAAATCTCACGAAGCTTTACGGCATGTTTATCCGTAAGTTTGGTGATGTTAATCCAGTTGTCGTTGATGCCGTTGATTTTTATGAAAAAATCTTCATTTTGAGTGGCAATCATCTGATACAGATGAATCAGCTCGCCAGACTTGTCATTGATTAAATATTTCTTGCTGTCTAATGCAAAATAAACCGCACCACCACCCACAAAAGGTTCAAAATAACTACCGGTTTTTGCTGGCAGATTTGGCAATATATATTTTAATTCCTTGTCCTTGCCACCCGGATACTTAAGGAGTGGAGACAATTTGTTTTCTTTCGGTGAAATACTCATAAAATCCCTCTTATCATATTTTATGTTCTCTCGGAA
>CADBNB010000326.1 GCA_902795895.1 uncultured Lachnospiraceae bacterium
GCATAAAGATGAACTCTTCAACACTCTTGTTGACAACTTCAACTTCCACACGTGCTCTGCCATTGGTTGTTTCTGCATGCACGACAAAAGAATAAATTCCCTTAGATATTTTGATGAGTGAGAGCTTGACCATATTCTCGCCGAAGACAACTTTTTTAGCTTTCATACTACTGGTAGATATTGCCCAAAGTTGATTTGGGGGCTCATTCTGAAAATTAGGAGACATGAACCTCATCTGTATGGTTAAAACAAACGCCCACTAATTGAGGGCGTTTGTTTTTTATTCGCAGAAAAGTTCTATCTCATTATTGAAACTTTCTTACCATTTCTTATATATAGACCTTTTGTTGAGGGATTAGCCACTTTCATCCCTTGAAGATTATAAAGTGGTACATCATCATTTTCATTGCTGACATCGACAATACTTGTAGGAACACCATGAACATCATCATAAACAACTCCTTCATAAGCTTGATTTACAAATACAATATCAGATATTTCTATCCTTTCATTGTCTCGACCATTAATACTCATATTAAATAAAAATGTGTCATTATTAACAAAAGTCTTACCATCTAATGAGAATACAAGTACTTTATATGTCCTATTACCAAGATAATTCCACTTCAAACTATGTCCATTAGAACAATCCTCATCCAAAGTGACTTCTTTCAAAAAACAACCTTCTGGAAGTTTTACGGTAAACTGACAAGCTATATATTGATTACTATCATCCAAACCAACATCTATGCCATCATAATTTTGTGAAACATAGATATTATCAATAGCCTTTAAATAGCTTTTCTTAGGTGTATTATAAGCAGAAGAATTACCAAGAACAATATTCACTATCCCAACGACATCCAATATGTCTATCACTTCGTCTGAATTAACATCCGCATTTTCATAATAGAAATTAGAATTTTCTTTTCCCAAAACATAATCTACCGTCAATACAACATCGATAATATTTACTTCATTATCATGATTTACGTCACCAAATATGAATATCTTACCTAAAGTGAAGTAGCCTTTTTTCCATTGGAAATAATCTCCCGACACATCAACTCCAAAATCAAAATCATCTGGGGCATAGATTGTACAAGGATTAGACTCTGTACCTACTCCATTGCAAAAATCAGAATTTGACAAAGCAGAAATACTTGCTGGAATATAAAGAGTGTTTAATTTTTTACAGTTGGTAAAAATATTACTTGATGATTGCGCTTTCGACATATCAAAGGAACTAACATTAAGTTCTGACAATCCAGAACAACCAGAAAACAAACGACTCATATTTGTAACCTTTGAGGTTTCAAAATTGCTTACATCTAATTCGGTAATGCCACTACAATAAGAAAACATATCACTCATATTTGACACTTTAGATGTAATAAAATTACTGACGTCAAGATTTGACAATCTAATACATGAACTAAACATATTACCCATATCCGTTACATTGGAAGTGTCAAAATTACTCACATTAAGTTCATAAAGATAATTACAATAAGAGAACATACCACTCATATTTGACACTTTAGAAGTATTAAAACTACACATATTAATACTTGACAATAAATCACAATAAGCAAACATATAACTCATGTCAGTAACATTCGACGTATCAAAGAAACTTAGATCTAAGTCTACAGTAGGAAAATCGTACCAATATTCATAATCATTATAATCTGGGAGAAAACAACCAGCAAACATGCCACTCATGTTTGTTACATTATGAGTATACAGTCCTTCTACTCCTAATTCTTTTAAAGGCAACTTTAAGCACCCAGAAAACATATTACTCATATTTGTAACTTTATCAGTATTCAAATAGGAAATATTAACATATCTTAAACTTTGACATTCCAAAAACATACCTCTCATATTTGTAACATTAGCAGTATTAAAACTACTCTTTATATAGAATCCTTCATGCCAATAATCATCTCCTATTAATATAGTTTCCAGTTTTAAACAATTTTTAAACATTCCACTCATGTCAGTAACATTCGACGTATCTAAAGGCCTTAAATCAAGAAATGGTAATTCATTACATCCAGCAAACATACAACTCATATCTGTTACATACGATGTGTTGAGTAATTCTAAGTTTGATATATTAACAAGCCCTCTTAATTCTTCAAACCAATGACTTGTGTTTTTTGGTAAAGCTTTACCGAAGGACTCATCAAAGACAACATCTGTTATAGTTTTTATACCATACCATCCTTGGCGTTTTGTTGGGGTTTGCCACCAATATTGAGTATCAAAATCCTCTCGTATATCATAAACTGTCCCTTCACGTGAATCTTTATCACAATCATAATAAAAAGTTAGTGTACTTCTATCAGCAGAAAGTACTGCATATTGTTTTCTTTTTTCTGGTTGAATGTTAATAATTGCTTCCTTTGCATATTTTAAATTAACAGTATAAACGTTGGAAGAGTTCATTTCATACCACCCATCAAAAGAACCTTCCCATCCCCAATTAAAATGAAATTTACCAGTATTATCATCGTATCCATCACAAATAAAAGCATGACTACTACATGCTATAAATACAGGTTTTCCATCTATCAATTGATTGTAAATCATATCATTCCAATTTAAGGCTTCCTGATTGATTGATTCCACATATGTAATAAATTCACACGTCATATTTGTACTAAATCCAAAAATATCACGTAATGCTGGGATTACATCTCTTGTGTCGGCTCCTGAACCACTTGGTCCATAATCCATCTTTACAGACTGCCCACAATAACGCATCAACTGAGAAACAGCATTTTTACTTGCAGTAGTCGATGGATAACCATCTCTCATTGTCATATTAGACCAATCAAAAGATTCTAATTTATCAAGCGCACCGACTTCATAATGTTTAGACAAAGTGGTGTATGATTCTATAGGTTCTGAACCACAAGGGTATTTCTCGCCATTAGCACCTTTTGTTGCCCAATAATATAAAATTTGTGCCATTGCAGTAGCAACACAACCTGTGGCACACTCAACTCCATTAAAACAGCATTGATAATTATATGGTCCTTCTTGTCCCCATTTTGTAGTTAATAACGCCTCTATTGAAGACTTAGCTTTTCTTGGGCCTGTATGTACTGTTTTAGTTGTAGTTGTAGTTGAATCATGTTTTTTTGCCCATGAAATTTCCTCCGCATAACTATTAAGCCATGCTTTCATATTAACGGGAATATTGTCCGCATCAAAACTACCGGAATCACAATAGCCTAAGATTGGCTTCGCAACGTCATCTCCTGCCACTATCACAAAACCGTTTCCATCATTTATATTAAAAGCATACAAAACAGTTTCTTCTAATGTTGAAAGTGAGTCTGTCATAGAATATGCAAGTGAGAGGTTTATATTTCCCTTGATGCGCCTGGCTGTGTTTGAAGATACAAACTTTTTAGCTCTTAGCATAGCATCATCCACACTGATAGGATTGGCCATAACATTACCTGTTAAAAACCATACAATCATCAATAATAATAGTTTTTTAAATCTTGTCTTTTTCATGACGATTACGTTTTTAGTTAATAAATAAAGTGAGTTCTACGAAATATAACTATCTGAGAATTTGGCAATCAGCGAAAACTGTTGTAACTTTATAGTGCTGCATTTCAAAAGCATACAAACAATAATCTCTATAACCTCTGAGGGCAAATTTACGAAAATATTTTGTATTGCAGATAATTTATGCAAGTTTTTTTGATTCCACGATGTCAAAATATACGGTTCATATATGAGAAGATCATTGCGGACAAACGGAATATATGCAAGAACCCTTTCGAAAGGCATTTCGCCGATGGCATACAGCTCATTACTAAATTTAGGAACAACATAAAATGTGAGCTGATGATTCTCCGCATTATTCTTAATTTGTCGAACTCACTTTAATATACGACAAAGAACCCTACTATTCTAACTAAAGAATCTATTTGCCTCAAATTGTGTAATCAGAAATTGCATAATAGGCAGAGAAAAGATGTAGATTATTTCAAATTTAATTTGTACTTTTGCACCCTGCAACGTGGTATCACTTAGCACAGTATTATAGATAACGAATACATGTAATGGGAAAGTCAAGTTTAATTACAATCATATTGGTAGC
>CADBNB010000327.1 GCA_902795895.1 uncultured Lachnospiraceae bacterium
CGACTTTGCTGCTTGCCCCGCTGACCTGTGCTTTTTTCTCATCAGAGATCAACCGGATAGTTCACGCTATTCGGTTTTTTGATTGAAAAAAGTACAGAGATATGATAAAAGAATTTCATTTGTTTGCAGGTATCGGAGGAGGAATTTATGGTGGTATGATTCTACAACACCATTGTATAGGTGGCGTAGAAATTGACAAATATTGCCAAACTGTTTTGAAACAGCGTCAAGCTGATGGCTGGATGGAGCAATTCCCAATATATGAAGATATTTGTAAGCTAAAAGGAGAGGATTTAAAAGGGACATTTGACATTTTATGTGGAGGTTTTCCTTGTCAAGCCTTTAGTTATGCCGCTCATGGAAATAACATTGAAGAAAAGAACTTATGGCCAGAAATGTTCCGTATTGTTAAGGAATCTGATGCTCCTATTGTTTTTGCTGAAAATGTGACTATAGAAGCCATAGACATGGCCAAAAAAGATTTGGAGAGTATAGGATATTCTGTAGAAAGGTGTCGAGTCGCATGTATGGATCTAAGTGCAGACCATAAAAGACCTAGATTTTGGCTACTTGCAGTAAAAGATAAAGAAGTTCTTCAAAAAATTGCGAATCACTTGCATACTCTTCCAAAACTTACAGCTAATTTTTGGAAAATAAATCCATTTGACATAACATATCCTGCGGAAGTTCCTGTGCTTGCACCGCAAAAGCGAGGTGTGGGAAATGCTCAAGCTCCTATAGCTGCAGCTGTCGCATTTTATGCGCTAGTTAATCGTCATATTAACCATAATTATTCAGACTCAATTATTCAACCTCAAGAGGTTGATGCTATTTTTGAAAGAGTATTTACTTGGATGAAATCATTAGATCCCAATGATCCTATATATATTCATACTCCAACGACAATGGGAAACTATCATTATAAATCTATGATGAAGCATCCTTCATGTGCAAAATATGTACGGATTTTTGGAAAACCAACAGCACTACATGCAGAATATTTAATGGGCTTCCCAATTGGAGCTTCTTCACCATATCCATTAACTCATAAACAAATTGACACATGGTACTCTCAGATTTACAAAAGGGATTGAGTAATTTTGCAGAAGAGTTATCTTCTCAAACTTACTTAAATACGTTTAGAACGCAACGCAGAGATTCTCTACTTGCGGAAGGGTTAGGAACGCGTGCTAATTCCATATGGAAAATGGCACAATATATTATTGCGACTTACGACAATAATGAGAATGAACCTCTTGAGTCATATTTAAAAGGGTGGAAAACACTTGTAAAGAATTACAAAAATCAATTTCTAATTATAGCGGTTGATAATAATGGAAATTGGGAGATGTATGATTCTTATGCTAAGTTATTAGGCGGAAATGAGTATATACAGGATTTTTTTGCGAAACGAAAAAGAGCTCCACAGAAAAAGAAAACTATCCAAACAATTTACTACGGTGCACCGGGAACGGGAAAGAGCCATAAAGTGAGAGAAATAATCGGAGAAGAGACAAATCTGCCGAATGTATTCCGCACGACTTTCCATCCCGACACGGATTATGCTTCTTTTGCGGGTTGCTACAAACCATCTATGCGACCGACAACCAGCGCAGAAAAGACGCTTACCGGCAAAGACGAGGAAATCGTTTATACCTTTGTACCACAAGTCTTTACAGACGCGTACATCTATGCGTACAAGCATCCATCGGAGACCACCTATCTGGTATTGGAAGAAATCAACCGCGGAAACTGCGCACAGATTTTTGGTGACCTGTTCCAACTATTAGACCGCAAAGACGGCGTTTCGGAATACAAGATCAAAGCTGACAACGATTTGGCAAAGTATTTGGTGGCGCAATTAGGCGAAGAATCCGAAGGCATCAAAGATGGCAAACTTTGCTTACCTGCTGATCTGAGTATTCTGGCTACGATGAACACTTCCGATCAAAGTCTCTTCCCGATGGATAGCGCTTTCAAACGTCGCTGGGAATGGGAATATGTGCCTATTAACTATAGCGCAGACATCCTTTCCGGCACATTCGACATCACAATTGACGAAAAGGTTTACTCGTGGGTGGAGTTCATCCAAAGCGTCAACAAGCATATCTTCGATCTCACGCAGAGCGAGGACAAGCAGATGGGTAATTTCTTCATCAAACATTC
>CADBNB010000328.1 GCA_902795895.1 uncultured Lachnospiraceae bacterium
AGTTTTGCTTGCAAAACTCTAGCGCGACCGCGGTATTGCGTAGCAATTAACTCCATCTCCGCGGTCTGCGCATCCTCGCGGAGCGTTTTTTATGTAATAGGAATTTGCATCGCAATTTCCTATTACATGAAAAAACAACATTCAACTATGCCAAAAAGTCCATTAAAGACATCTGATTTGTAAGTGGCATGTCACCAAGCAAACCTAAATCTGCCATCAAATCCGTAACCGTACCACTGACTTTACAGCGCTTCTTAAAATCCTCTCTTGACAAGAATTTACCTTGTTTTGCCGCTTCCACAATACAATCCGCCGCCTTATCTCCCAAACCATCGATAGAACTAAAGGATGGCATCAGCTTTCCATTTACAATCTGGAAATAACGGGCTTTTGCAGTATAAATATCAATCGGCTCAAATTCATACCCTCTGGCATACATCTCAAGAACCAGCTTCATATCTTTTAACGTATCCTGCTCTTTTGCTGTCAGTTCATTACTTCTCTTTTTGTAATCGTTCATGTAATACAATAGTTTTTCTTTTCCAAGACACATAATCTCATAGTTAAATGCAGACGCACGAATACTAAAATAAGCTGCATAATACGCCAATGGATAATACACTTTAAAATAAGCAATACGAAATGCCATCATGACATAGGCTGCCGCATGGGCTTTCGGGAACATGTACTTAATTCTTCGGCAGGACTCCATATACCACTCCGGCACTCCAGCAGCAGTCATAGCCTCCTCCATGTGAGGCTGCAATCCCTTACCTTTACGCACACTCTCCATAATCTTAAATGCCAAACCATTTTCCACACCGGTATGAATAAGATAGGTCATAATATCATCACGGGTACAAATCGCCGTAGACAGCTCACAATTTCCCTGTGCAATAAAATACTGGGCATTATTTAACCAAACGTCGGTACCATGTGAAAGTCCCGAAATACGCACCAAATCAGAAAATGTCTTTGGCTTTGTATCACGAAGCATCTGCATAACGAAATCCGTACCAAACTCCGGCACTCCCAAAGAACCAAGGTCAATACCATCCAAATCTTCCGCCTGAATCTTCAATGCCGACAAATCCTTAAACAATGACAATACCTGTTCATCGTCAAAACGTATTGTCTGGGCATTTACACCGGTCAAATCCTCCAAAAATCGTATCATGGTAGGATCATCGTGTCCCAGTATATCAAGCTTTAACAGGTTGTGGTCGATGGAATGGTAATCGAAATGTGTAGTTACGGTCTGGGTAGTCATATCATTTGCCGGACGCTGCACCGGTGTAAAGGAATAAATTTCCTCTCCCAACGGCAAAACTACAATACCTCCCGGATGCTGTCCGGTAGTTCTTCGAACGCCTACGCACCCCTGTGCAATTCGCTCCATTTCTGCCCTTCTCTTGTGCATTTCCTTTTCTTCAAAATATTTATACACATATCCATATGCAGTTTTTTCTGCCAATGTACCAATGGTTCCGGCTCTGAAGGTCTGTCCGGCACCAAAAATAACTTCCGTATAGTCATGGGCATGGTTCTGGTATTCTCCTGAAAAGTTAAGGTCAATATCCGGCTCTTTATCTCCATAGAAACCAAGGAAGGTTTCGAATGGTATTTCATGCCCGTCTTTTGTAAGTGGCTCTCCACAAACCGGACAATCTCTATCCGGCATGTCACACCCTGATTTTCCTGCAAAAGCTTTTACCTCTTCCGAATCAAAATCTACAAAATGGCATTTTTGACAATAATAATGCGCCGGAAGTGGATTTACCTCCGTAATACCGGACATGGTGGCAACAAAGGAGGAACCTACAGAACCTCTGGAACCTACCAGATATCCATCTTCATTTGACTTCCACACAAGCTTCTGGGCAATAATATACATAACGGCAAAACCATTACCAATGATAGAATTCAGCTCTTTTTCCAAGCGCTGTTCTACCTGTGGCGGCAGATTTTCTCCGTACATGGAATGTGCTTTATCGTAACAGATTTTTCGAAGGTCCTTATCAGAATTTTCAATGACCGGCGGACATTTATCCGGACGAACCGGAGAAATTCTCTCCACCATATCCGCAATCTTGTTTGTATTGGTAATAACAATTTCCTCTGCCTTCTCCGGACCTAAATATTTAAACTCATCAAGCATCTCCTCTGTCGTTCGAAGAAACAGTGGTGGCTGCATATCTGCATCCGCAAATCCTTTTCCCGCCATAATGATACGACGATATATCTCATCTTCCGGATCAAGAAAATGCACATCACAGGTGGCAACGCACATTTTTCCACTTTCGTCTGCCAGTTTTACAATCTTTTTATTGATTTCCCGTAAATCTTCATCCGTCTCAAAATCAGGATACTTGTCCGAACGCTTCATAAACTCATTGTTTCCAATTGGCTGGATTTCCAGGTAATCGTAGAAATCTACAATTCTTGCAATCTCATCCGGGGATTCTTTTCGAACAAGCGCCTGGAATAATTCTCCCGCTTCACAGGCAGAACCCACAATAAGTCCCTCTCTATTTTCCTCCAAAAGACTCTTTGGAATACGAGGTCTTCTGGCATAATAATCAATGTGGGATTTTGAAATCAGACGATATAAGTTAATACGTCCAAGTTCATTTTTCGCTAAAATAATAACATGGTACGTAGGAAGTTTACGAATGACATCTGCCGATAAAGCGCCGGAATTATTGATGCTTTCTAACGTATATAATCCCTTTTGCTTTAACATTTCGATAAACTTCACAAAAATCTCTGCCGTTGCTCCTGCATCATCCACCGCTCTATGATGACTTTCCAAAGAAACATCCAAAGCTTTTGCTACAATATGTAATTTGTATTTACTAATGTTTGGCAGCAGCATTCTTGCAAGCCCTACCGTATCAATAATCGTAAAATCGATATCAATTCCCATATCTGCAGCTTTTTGCCGGATAAATCCTGTATCAAATCCTGCATTGTGGGCAACTAAAATACAACCTTCACAAAAATCTAAAAATTCCGGTAACACCGTATCAATCAGCGGCGCATCTACTACCATATCGTCCGTAATATGGGTTAAATTTTCAATTTCAAATGGAATTGGCACCTGTGGATTAACGAAGGTACTATACTTATCCACAATCTTTCCTTCCACAACTTTTACAGCACCAATTTCTATGATTTTATCTTTCGTAGAACTAAATCCGGTAGTCTCTATATCAAATACAACACAAGGTGCATCAACATCCTGCCCTTTGTCATTGACAATGATATCCTTTACGTCATCTACCAGATATCCCTCCACACCGTAAATCAACTTAAACTCATCACCTTTATCCAGGGCATGTGCCGCATCCGTAAAGGACTGCACAACACCATGGTCTGTAATAGCAATGGCTTTGTGTCCCCATGATTTTGCACGTTTAATCATAGTTTTCACATCCACCACCGCATCCATATCACTCATAAGAGTATGGGCATGCAATTCCACACGTTTTACCGGTGCATGGTCTTCTCTTTTCGTTGTAAAATCCCCAATCTTTTTCACGCCTATGACAGAACCGATACCAATTTCCTTATCATAAGTATCGTGAAGGGCCATACCTTTGATTTTTACAAATGCGCCTTTCTTAATTCCATCACTTAAGCTCTCTAACTGCTCATTTTTCACAAAAATCTTTACTTTGATGGTATCCGTATAATCCGTCACATTAAACATAACGATGGTTTTTTCGTTTCGGATTTCACGGTCTTCTCTGGCAAGAATCTTACCGATGATTACCACTTCACCGATTTCCGCATTAATCTCGCTAATTGGAATACTATCACCGTCAAATGGGCGACCGTAGATAATATCAGGATCATCCGGAAGTTTTTTGTAGGCTGTTTTACTACGGTCAAACTGCTTCCATTCTTTCTTCTCTTTCTTTTCCGCAGGCTGCGCCTCTTTTTCCACCTTTTTCTCCGAAGAAGACTCTGTATTCTTTGCTTTTTCTGCATGTTCCCGCTCTGCCTCAATCATCTTCTGTGGTCTAGGAACAAAGAATTCTTCCTCTTCTTTTCGCTCCGGCGGCTCATGCATCTCATATTCCACTACAATTTTAAATCCAAAACGCTCCCGGAATACTTCTTCTAAATACAGCTTAAGCTCCGGTCCACGTTTTTCCGACATGAAATTTCTTTCGCAATCAAAAATAAGACATTCCTCTTCAAAACGATACTCTGCACCATGTAAAATCTCATAGTCGATAATACTCTTTTCTTTAAGCTCCAATAAAAAGCTGTCGAAATAAATATCCATCAATTTTTCAGGCGTATACTGACTGGATAATTTGTAATGCTCAATAAAAACAATATCATCCATCATATTTGCAAAAATCTGCTTTTTTAATTGATACTCCATTTTTTTAATATTGGTAAATGTAATCAAACGATCACTCTCAATATGTATGGAAAGCTGACGTTTCGATTTTGACGCCACCATTTTTACAACATCCACATGGGCAAATAAATCATGTATATCCTGACCAACATGTAATGTATCAAACGCTTCAAAAAACAGCATGAAAAAGACTCCTTCATTTTACTACTTTATCGCAAAGTCAGAAAAAAGGAATACCATGAAACTATGGATACTCCTTCATTCTTTCAGTTTAACAATTCTTCTAAGTACGAAACTTGGATTTCATCTAACAAATGATATTCGTTACTTGTTCCAGTTTAATAATTCTTCCCTTAATGCAGGTAATAATTCTGCTTCCGGAAGTTTACGGATAATTTCTCCCTTCTTAATCAGAAGTCCTTCCCCGCGACCACCGGCAATTCCGATATCAGCTTCTTTTGCCTCTCCCGGTCCATTTACCACACATCCCATAACTGCAACTTTAATATCCAGTGGAATGTCTGCCACCATAGTTTCCACCTGATTTGCAAGACCGATAAGATCTATCTGTGTTCTTCCACAAGTCGGACAGGATACCACTTCAATCCCGCCTTTTCTAAGTCCCAAAGTTTTTAAAACAAGTTTTGCCGTCTTAATTTCTTCCACCGGATCTCCGGATAAAGAAACTCGGATAGTATTTCCGATTCCCTGATACAAAATAGCACCAAGGCCCACAGAAGATTTTATATTTCCTGAGTATACAGTTCCTGATTCCGTAATACCTACATGCAATGGATAATTTGTTTTCTCAGCTATCAATTCATGGGCATGAACGCACATCAAAACATCCGATGACTTGATACTGACAACTAAATTATCATATCCCATGTCTTCAATCAACTTCACTTTATCCAGCGCACTCTCAACAATTCCTTCTGCAGTTACACCATGATATTTTTCAATCAGGTGCTTTTCCAACGAACCGCTATTCACTCCGACACGAATAGGAATATTTCTTTCCTTTGCCACATCTACGACTGCTTTTACTCTATCATTATCCCCGATATTTCCTGGATTGATACGAATTTTATCAGCTCCATGTTCCATGGCTGCAATAGCAAGGCGATAATCAAAATGTATATCTGCCACTAAAGGAATATTGATCTGTTTTTTTATTTCTGAAAAAGCTTCTGCCGCCTCCATGGTTGGAACTGCACAGCGTATAATTTCACATCCTGCTGCCTCCAAACGATGTATCTGCTCTACGGTAGCCTTCACGTCTTCTGTTTTCGTATTTGTCATAGACTGAATTGCAACAGGATTGCTTCCACCAATGACTTTATTTCCAATGCGTACTTCTTTTGTATTTTCCCTAATAAAACCCATGAAACTCATCCTTTCTTAATCTAATGTACTCTCGAAATTCTTACAATAAGACCTCCGAGAATACATTCGAATCCGAATTTTACCTCGTAATAATTCTTGTAATATCGTTAAATGTCACAAGCAACATCAAAATCATAAGTAAAATAATACCTACAAGATGCACCATTCCTTCAATTTTCTGATTCACCGGTTTTCTTCTGATGACTTCAATGATAAGGAACACAAGTCTTCCACCGTCCAATGCAGGGAATGGCAATAAGTTCATAACACCTAAGTTTGCAGATAAAAAAATCGCAATATTTAAAAGGCTTAACAACGCATCTGTAGTGGTTCTGCTGGCATCTACCGTATCACCAATCATGTCCACAATACCAACCACTCCGGATACATCATCCTTGCTAACACCACCGGTAACTAACATTCCAAGACTCTTAATGGTTGTGGTAATCCAGAAACGAATTTCTGTAGCACTGTAACTAATTACCTGTAATACATTTCCATGTACTCTCTCACCCATGGCAACCTGAAGAGAAGTAACCGTAGCTTTCACAGGTGTCACTTTAATTTCAGTTTCTTTACCATCTCTTGAATAGGTCAAAGTCACTTCACTGCCATCCAATGGACTTTCTTTCAAATAGTCTCCCATTTCCTTCATGGATGCTACCTTGACACCATTGATGGAAGTAATGTAATCACCCACCTTCACACCTGCTTTTGCCATTGGACCATTTTCCAAGACAACAGAAACATAAGCGCCCATATTCTCGTCACGTTCCTCATAAGAAAAACCTAAACGATAATACGTGTAGTGTGGATCAATGTTTGCTTCCTTTTTTTCGCCTTCTTTTGTTGTATATTTTACTAAAACAGTGTCATTTTTCACATTGTGAATACTAAAATACACACTGTAATCAGAACCGATTTTAATCTTATGTCCGTCAATGCTTGTAATGGTATCTCCTTCTTTGATACCAGCCTGTGCTGCAGCACTATCAGGAGCAATATACGTTACTTTTGACGGATTATATCCAACAATTGCAAGCAGGATTGTTGCAAAAATAAATGCAGAAATAAAGTTAAAAATCGGACCTGCTGCTATAATAGAAATCTTTGCCCAAACACCTGCTTTCTGAAATGAATTTGGTGCATCATTTTCTTCGTCCTCTCCAATCATGGCACAAGAACCACCAATAGGAAGAAGTTTCCATGAATACAATGTATGTCCCTGCCATTCTTCACACTCTTCCACATATTTTTGTGATACAAAAAACTTTAAATTGCATCCTTTATCCGTCTTAACAAAAGTAATGAGTCGAGGTCCCATACCTACAGAGAATTCAGTAACTCCTACTCCGTTTTTCTTTGCTAATAAAAAATGTCCCAATTCATGTAAAACTACAATTACTGTGAATATCAATAATGCTATAATAATATTCATTTCTTTCTCCTTTTCAATTAACCTTTATATTTTAGACTCGAAACCACGCACATCGTTTAACACTTATAATTCTCCAAAAGCTGATATACTTCCTGCTCGATTCTAAGTATGTCTTCCACCGATGGATTTTCCATCCACTGATGTTCTTTTATGGCATATTCAATCATCTCAATGATATCTAAATACCTAATTTCTTTATTTAAGAATTTTGCAACTGCTTTCTCATTTGCCGCATTAAATACAGTTGGCATACTTCCGCCTTTTCTTCCAACTTCATAAGCTAATTTTAATCCACGGAATGTTTCCATATCCGGTTCCATAAAATCAAGTTTTGCTAGCTTATAGAAATTAAGACGTTCTCCCGGCAAATCTCTTCTTTCCGGATAATACAATGCATACTGAATTGGAAGTCGCATATCCGGAGTTCCAAGCTGTGCAATTACAGCTCCATCCTCATATTCTACCATGGAATGAATAACGCTTTGTGGCTGGATTACAACCTCAATGGTATCAATATCTACATCAAACAACCATTTTGCTTCCATAACTTCAAGTCCTTTATTGACCATAGTTGACGAATCAATGGTAATTTTTCTTCCCATTTCCCAATTTGGATGTTTTAATGCGTCTTCCACCTGAATATTTACAAGTTCCTCCCGCTTCTTTCCTCTGAAAGGTCCACCGGAGGCGGTAAGAAGGATACGACTAATTTTATTACCGTGTTCTCCGTTTAATGACTGGAAAATTGCTGAATGTTCACTGTCTACAGGTAATAACTTCACTCCATATTCTTTCACCAAAGGCATAATAATATGTCCGGCACACACTAAAGTTTCTTTATTTGCCAAAGCAATGTCCTTACCGGCTTTAATTGCCTCAACCGTAGGAAGAATACCAATCATTCCAACTACTGCCGCAACTACAATTTCCACTTCTTTTTCCGTAGCACAGGCAATCATACCATCCATGCCTGACAATACAGTAACTTCACTTGTATTTACTCGTTTCTCTAATTCTTCTGCTTTTTTCTCATCCCAGACAGAAACCATTTTCGGATGGAATTCCTTGATTTGTTGTTCCATCAGGTCAATATTACTTCCTGCCACCAATGCAACGACTTCTAAATCCTTATTATTTCTTACAACATCTAAAGTCTGAGTTCCAATAGAACCTGTGGAACCTAAAATTGCAATTTTCTTCATTTTAATCCCATCCTTTGCTGATTTTAATTATCATACATAATACATACTTTCCCTATGTTTCGCAATATCGTCATTATAAAAATGTGAAAAAGATATATGCCAAAGGTGCCGTAAATAAGATACTGTCAAAACGATCCATGATACCGCCATGACCTGGTATCAAATGTCCATAATCCTTAATATCATAATTTCTCTTAATTGCAGATGCTGTCAAATCACCAATTTGTGAACAAATTGCTCCAAGTCCTCCTACAACGGTAAATAATGCAATACTACATCCCTGTGCAGCCAATTCATCTTTAAAAATGTATGCATAAACTCCTGCAAGAATTGCAGCACCAATCACACCGCCGGAACAACCTTCTATAGTTTTCTTTGGACTTAATTTACTTGGCAATTTATGCTTTCCTATGAGTTTTCCTACACAATAGGCACATGTATCGGATCCCCATGCTGATAAAAATACAATCCAAACAAGATAAAATCCGCCATTCATGACTCTTACCTGATACATAGAGGATAACATCATAGTGACATAGATTATACCGGTAACGCTCATTGCGATATCTTTAAACACAAATTTAGGATATGCAATCACGTAAGTTGCCATAAACAATAACATTACAGCAAAGATAAATACTTGCACATATTGTGTTTTCTCAAAAAATAAAAGACACTCATATGCAATAGTTGCTCCATATCCTAAAAAACCAAGTGCACTTTTCTCTACTTTAATGACACGATATAATTCAAACTGACCAATCAAAGAAAGGACAGCAACCACGCCGAGTAACACATTTCCACCAGCCCAAATGGCTGCAATAGCAAAAGCTACAAGAAATATTCCACTAATCAAACGTTCTCCAAACATAATTTCTCCCTACTTCACTCCACCGAATCTACGGTCTCTATTTGCATAATAATCAATTGCTTCCTGTAAATGCTTTTTATTGAAATCCGGCCATAATACATCTGTAAAATAAAACTCTGCATATGCCATCTGCCAAAGCATAAAATTCGATAATCTTTGTTCCCCACTGGTACGAATCATTAAATCCGGTGCAGGTATTCCCTTTGTATCTAAATAATTTTCAAACATTTCTTCTGAAATATCTTCTTTAGATACAGTTCCATTTTGAATATCATCTACCATTTTTTTCATACCGCGAACAATCTCATCACGACTACCATAATTTAATGCTACCGTAAAATTAAGACCTGTACATGTAGATGACTTTTCTTCCAATTCAATAATTTGGTTTTGCAATTCAGGTGCCAATCTGGAAATTTCACCAATTACACGCACCCTCATATTGTTTTTCGCACTTCTCTCTAAACAGTTACTCAAATACTTATGAAGCAACTTCATCAAAGCACCCACTTCTTCTTCTGAACGTTTCCAATTTTCTGTAGAAAAAGCATACACTGTCAAATATTTGATACCTAAATCCCACGCATCTTCACAAATCTGCTCAACAACTTTTGCCCCTTGTACATGACCTGCATTTCTTGGCAAAAATCTCTTTTTTGCCCAACGTCCATTTCCATCTAAAATAATTGCCACATGCTGTGGCACATTTTTTTCACCCATAACTTTTTCTCCTTAGATCTCTATTTTTATGACAGTATCAAAATAAACTGACATGTATTTTTCCTGTTGTGCATTAAAAACCTCACACAATACATACCAGACAACTGTCAACACGCCACTTCCTATTATATGACGAAAAGGCGTACCCTGCCGCATGGTCGCTCCCACTTGGCAAAATACGCCTATTAAATCATAAGCCTAAATCGTCATAATTTCTTTTGACTTGTTATCAACCATGCTGTCAATTTCAGCAATATACTTATCTGTAAGCTTTTGAACCTTATCTTCCTGTCCCTTTGCTTCGTCATCTGAAAGCTCATTTGCCTTGTTCTGTTTCTTAATCGCATCATTAGCATCTCTACGAATGTTACGAACAGCAATCTTGGCATTTTCACCTTTTTTCTTAACATCTTTTACAAGCTCTTTACGTCTGTCTTCTGTTAACTCTGGGAATACCAAACGAATGATTTTTCCGTCATTGCTTGGTGTAAGTCCCAAATCAGAAACCATAATTGCCTTTTCAATTTCTTTGATAAGACTTGCTTCCCAAGGCTGAATCTGAATTACTCTAGCCTCTGGTACTGAAATATTTGCAACAGACTGCAATGTAGATGGTGAACCATAATAATCTACTGTAATCTTGTCTAATACATGAGGATTAGCTCTTCCTGCTCTGATTGTAGCAAACTCCTCCTGTAAAGCATTGATTGATTTTTTCATTTTATCTTCATACTGATTCATTCGAATTCCTCCACTCTTTATTCATCCGGTTATAAAACTTAGCAATAGCAAGGATAACTAATTATACAGTTACCTTAGTGCCTTTAAATGTACCATTTACAGTATTTACAATACTATTCTCTTCATTTAATCCGAAAACTAACAATGGTACTTTATTTTCTAAACACATAATTGTAGCTGACAAATCAATAACCTGAAGTCTTTGATCTAAAACTTCCTGCATAGAGATTTCATCGTATTTCTTTGCATTTGGATTTGTCTTAGGATCGCTATCGTAAACCCCGTCAATGGCTTTTGCAAGCAAGATTACATCTGCTTCCATCTCAATTGCACGTAGAGCTACACCTGTATCTGTTGAGAAATATGGATGTCCAGTACCACCTGCAAAGAACACTACCATTCCTTTTTCGAAGTATTTATTTGCACGATCTTTTGAGAACTGCTTTGTCATAGTTCCACATTCAAATGGTGTAAGAACATTTGTCTTCATACCAACAGAGCGGAAAATCTCAGAAACATAAATACAGTTCATAACGGTTGCCAACATTCCAATCTGATCAGCCTTCGTACGGTCAATATTCTCGCTTGTTCTACCACGCCAGAAATTACCTCCACCAATAACAACTCCAACTTCTATACCAGCATCAACCAACTGTTTTACCTGCTTTGCAACGCCAACACATGTTGCCTCATCAAAACCGGTCTTCTTGTCACCTGCTAATGCTTCACCACTTAACTTGAGTAAAACTCTTTTGTATTTTTTATCCATTTTATTATTCTCCATCAAAGAAATTATCAATATCAACGTCAGAGTATGACAACTTACAGTATCCATCAACTACTGCACCGTTGTTAATCTGAATTGATTTTGCTGTAATATTACCTTTTACAATTGCTGTTGACTCAACAACTACAGAGCCCTGTACATCAATTTCACCCTTAACAGCTCCGGAAATAGTTGCAGAACTAGCGCTTACATCACCAATAACGATTGTACCTACGCCGATTTGAACATCTCCTCTACTAGTGATACCTCCATCTAATCTTGGAGTGCATACAACAACATCAGCAGCATTTAATTTTCCACTTACACTACCGTTGATTACTAACTTACCAAGACATTCAACATCACCTGTAATTGAACCGTTGATTTCCAAACCACCGTCTGAACTGATTGATCCGTTAATAACTGTTCCTTTTGTAATAATCGTTACTTCTGATGATGGTTCCACGCCTTCTAATCTTGTTTCCATAATTCCTACTTCCTTTTCCTCATTATTATCAATAATTTCTGTAGTTTCTTCTACTGCATCCAATTCAACTTCTTCTGTTACATCCTCTTCAACAGTTTCCCCTACTAATTCTTCAACAATATCTTCAGTCTGTTCTTCCATTACAACATCTTCCTGAGTCTCTTCTGCTACTACTTCCTCAGCAAACTCTTCTGCCTCTTCAGCTTCTTCTGCTACAACTTCTTCCACTGTTTCTTCTGCTACAACTTCTTCCACTGTTTCTTCTGCTACAACATCCTCAACCGGCTCTTCCACTGCTTCTTCAGTTTCTTCTGCTGCAACTTCTTCCACTAGCTCTTCTACTGTTTCCTCAGTTTCTTCTGCTGCAACTTCCTCAACCGGCTCTTCTACTGTTTCCTCAGTTTCTTCTGCTGCAACTTCTTCCACTAGCTCTTCTACTGTTTCCTCAGCTTCTTCTGCTACATCTTCTACTACTGATTCTTCTACTGCTTCCTCAGTTTCTTCTGCTACAACTTCCTCAACTGGTTCTTCTACTGCCACATCTCCAACAGCTTCTTCAATGTCATCTAACGCATCGAAATCAACCATTGATATATCAGCAATCAGATCATCTTCTGCTTCTTCCTCATCTTCAGCTTCTACAGAACTACTAATTGCATCTGATAAAAACATGTCAAGAGCATCTAAAATAGAATCACTTTCCTCTGATGTAGTGTTTTCTTCCATATTGTCAATTGCTTCTACAGACTCTGTTTCCTCAATAACTGGCAAATCTTCCACATCATGTGACTCATTAGAAAGATTATCTAAATCTAAAGTTTCCTGATGAAATTCTTCCACTTCAGAAACTAACTCGCTTATGTCCTCTACATTTTCAGAAGAATTCTCTGCTACGGAAATTTCTTCTTTTTCCTCGCCGAAATCTTCATCCAATTCATCATCTAATCCAAAAAAATCTTCATCTGGCAAAAGTTCATTTACCGCCTGTGAAATATCTTCTCTTAAATCTTTAAAAAAACCCATCCACATTCCTCCTGACTTTATTCCCCAACGTCTTCAGCTTTAATATGTTGAACCAAAGGTGTTGTATCGTTGATTGGTAACATTGTTACATGTTTCTTCTTTAGTTTATTAATAATTTTAGGCAATGTCTTCACTGTCTGTTCTTTTCCTGCACAATCATGCATCAATACAACAGAATTTGTGAATATATTTACATTAGACATTACGTTATTAATCATTTCATTATCTGTCAAATTCTGACCTGTAGCATCTCCATTAATCGTATTCCAATCAAAATAAACGTAACCGACTCTATTTGCATAACGAATAAAATCTGTCATATCACCTGCACTTACAGTATTGCTACTTCCGCCAGGGAAACGAATAAAATGTGTTCTCTCACCAGTTACTGTATACAACAAATCGCTAAGACTATTCATGTCTTTCGCAAAAGCTTTCACCGATTTATAAATCTTTGCATACTGATGACTGTACGAATGCATCGCCAAAGTATGACCTTCATCCACAATTCTCTTATACATATCAAGAGAATGTTCATCTGTATGTCCAATTACAAAAAATGTTGCTTTCACATCATTTTCTTTTAATATGTCTAAAATCTGTTCTGTATTTTGACTTGGTCCATCATCAAATGTTAAATACACCTTTTTTCCTTCAATCAATGTTTGATCCTCAACCTCAGGTATATTTGTCGGAACAGGATCCGTACTTTCAACCTCTGCAGCTAAGGCTTTGCCATCTACTTTTTCTTCTTTTTCTACTTTTTCTACTTTTTCTTCTTTCTCATCTTCCAATTTCTTCATCTTAGCATATTGCATCTCGTTCGTTTTTAAAAAATCATTGTATCTTTTTTCAAAGCGAGCCAATCTAATCCACAATGCAACACACAAAATCGAAGGCAACAAAAGAAAAATGATAATAGTTGCAACAATCATCTTTTTAAGACGCTGTACACGTTTTTTTCGTGCAATCATCTCTGCTTTCTTTGCCGCATTCTTATCATTACTCATAATACCATCCCTTCATTTACCATCTTTTTTTCATTTTAACAATTCTTACATAATTATTATGTTTTTTTAAAACGCACACGTTCAATTATAATATACTTGTTATAAAAAATCAATAAAAACACAATGAAAATAGAGAGATATCATACACTCGCATGATACCTCCCTATACTTCAAAAAAACACAAATGGTTAAACTTTCTTATTTGTAAAATGTGTATCGTAACGTTTCACAAAAAGCTTTCATTATTTCAACTGTGCTGCAACTTCTGCTGCAAAGTCAGTCTCAACCTTTTCAATTCCTTCTCCTGTTTCAAAACGAACAAACTTCTTGATTTCTAATGAAATTCCTTCTGCTTTTGCTACGCTATCAACGTACTGCTTAACGCTCTGCTTTCCATCTTCAGCTTTAACGTAAACCTGATCTAACAAGCAGATTTCCTTTAATTCTTTCTTGATACGTCCCATTACCATACCATCGATAATCTTCTCAGGAGCATCTGGCTTTTCTTTCTGAGCCTGAGCCTTTAAGATTTCTTTTTCATGCTCGATGTAGCTCTGATCTACTTCAGCATCGCTTGTGTACTTAGGATTCAAAGCAGCAACCTGCATAGCAACGTTCTTTAAGCACTCTTTTACTGCTGCACTGTTTGCATCAGTCTTTGCCTGAACAAGAACACCAATCTTTCCACCTGCATGGATGTAGCTTTCTACGATACCATCTGTAGCTTCGATCTTGTCAAATCTACGAATAGTCATGTTCTCACCAATAACAGCGATCATGCTAGCAAGATTTTCGTTTACTGTCTTAGACGAATCTTCAATCCATGGTTCAGCAAGGAATGTCTCAACATCTTTTGCAGATGAAGCAGCAACCTGTGCAGCAACCTGTGAAACGTATGTCTGGAATTTTTCGTTCTTAGCAACAAAGTCTGTTTCACTGTTTACTTCTACGATAGCAGCTGTCTTTCCATCAGCACTAAGGTTAGTAGCAACCATACCTTCAGCAGCAACACGACCAGCTTTCTTAGCTGCCTTAGCTAAACCGTTCTCTCTTAAGAACTCAATAGCCTTATCCATATCTCCATCTGTCTTTGTAAGAGCTTTCTTACAATCCATCATTCCTGCACCAGAAATCTCTCTCAACTCTTTTACCATACTTGCTGTAATAGCCATTGTAATATACCTCCATTATATTATATTCATTCACGAAAATGGAATGCTCACTGAGCATCCCATCGTCTTACATTTTATTATTCTGCATCAGAAGCTTCTTCAGCTGCTTCTAACTGCTCTCCCTGATTTGCTTCAATAACAGCATCTGCCATCTTAGCAACGATAAGCTTAACTGCTCTGATAGCATCATCATTACCAGGAATTACGTAATCCAATTCTTCTGGATCACAGTTTGTATCAGCGATACCGATCAAAGGAATTCCTAATGTGTGAGCTTCCTGTACACAAATCTTTTCCTTCTTAGGATCTACTACAAAAATAGCATCTGGGATCTTCTTCATATCTTTGATACCACCAAGGTTCTTCTCAAGTTTATCCCATTCTTTCTTTAACTGGATAACTTCTTTCTTAGGAAGAACATCAAATGTTCCATCCTGAGACATTTCTTCGATTTTCTTTAACTTAGC
>CADBNB010000329.1 GCA_902795895.1 uncultured Lachnospiraceae bacterium
AAAAAATTTAAAAGCTTATTAGTAATTGCAGGATTATGTGTAGGGTTGCTGTCAGGATGTGGAAAAGAGAGCAATACAAATACAACCGTACCAACGACTACTCAGTCTGATGTATTAAGTATAAACTGTTTATCTGTGGGAAAAGCAGATGCCATCATTATCCAACAGGGAGAGCATGCAGTGCTTATAGATGCAGGAGAAAGTAACGACGGTTCGGCAGTAGTGAGTGCACTTAAAAATCAGGGGATTAGCAATTTGGATGCATTTATTATCACTCACTACGATCAGGATCATGTAGGTGGTGCACAAAAAGTAATCCAGAATATGGAGATTGGAAGAATTATCTGTCCGGATTATGAAGGCGATAATGCTGAGTATGGAGCTTTTGTGCGTGCAGTGAAAAACAAAGAAGTAGAAAAAATGGACGAAAAAGACACAACAACCATTCAAATCGGTGAATCAAACATGACATTGTATGCAGCTACAGATAAGGCAGATATTATGGATACAAAAGATGAGTTTGATAATAACATGTCACTTGTGGCAAAACTGATTTATAATAACAACAGCTTTTTACTTACAGGAGACATAGAGAAAAAGCGTATTAAACAAATGCTTGAATCTGATATTGATTGGAGTTGTGATTGGATAAAAATTCCACATCATGGTCGTTATCAAAAATTTGTAAAAAAGCTTTTGGAAGCAGCTACTCCTGAATATGCTGTAATTTCTACCGGCAGTGATGAGCCACCAGTAGAAAAATTGGAAGCGGCATTGCAGGAAGCAAACATTACTTATTATGGTACTATGGAGAAAAATGTAGTTACCTATTCGGACGGAGAAAAAATCTGGATAGAGTAAAAAGTTAAAAGTGACACTAAAAAAGGGTTACGATTCAATAGTGGATATTATTTTGAAGATAGGTGAAAGAACCGGTTATCATTGAAATATCATATCTCTATATGAATGGTAACCCTAATTTTTTTGAAAAAATCAGCCGAAACTTACAATAAGTGTAATCATTGACGGAACTTTAAAAATGTCTGTGAGACAATAAAGTAAGGCAGGTGCGGGTATGAATACAGTAAATAACGTAAAAATGAAAGAAAATAGTATCAATATCAACGGATTTCAAAATAAAAATAATTATGCCAATTTAGGAAAAAAAGGACAGGTAATTATAGGAACCATAACAGATGTTTCAAAGAAAGTAAAACTTGATTTTGGTGGAATGGAATTGTCTGTGTCAAAATACTCTATGAAAGAGCCTAAAGTTGGGGAAGAAAGAGCATTTGAGATACAGGAAGTATCACCACAAAGTATTGTGTTAAAAGAGATTACCCAAAGTGGCGTAGGAAACGTGGAAGCAAAAATGATGGTTCGCACCATGGTAGGAAATTCCCGAGCAGATTTTGTAGATATACTTGAAAAATCCAATATGTCAGATGGAAATTCCATCAAAGGACTTGGTGAAGATAAGGAAAAAGTCACAGAACGCATGACGGGAAATGATATGAAAACTATTGAAGAGTCTGGAATGTCATTGGAAAAATATAAGATGACAGAGACAGACCGGATACTTACAAGAATAAAGAAACAACGTATGGAAAAGGAAGAAGGTATAGCTTCTTTTCAGGAAAAACAGGGAGAAAAGAAACAGGCAATCCAAAAGATTTCCAATCGTCAGTTGGTAGATAAACAACCGTCAAATGTGCAGATTGCAAACTTATTGGAACAGAAAAATCTGCCGGTTACCGAAGGAAACATAGAAACGATATCCAGTGCAATAGAAAAAGCACAGGTTGCGCCAAATCTATCGGAAGATGGTATGAAATATTTGCTGGACCAGCAACTTGAGCCAACCATTGGAAATGTGTATCGCGCTCAGTACGCAGGCAGCAGTTCGAAATATGAAAACTATTCCGGTGTTGGGGCAGGATATCAGACTGCAACTGTTGTTTATGATGGAAGCATGGTAGAAAAAATGCCACAGGATGCAGACAATGCATGGACAGAGATTGAACCACAGGTGGAGACGATTATTGAAGAAGCAGGTCTTTCGGTGAATGAGGAAACTCTTAATCAGGCAAAATGGCTCTTTAATCATAACCTTCCGATTACCAGGGAAATGCTATATGATTTAGATGATATTCGTATTATGAAAGAAAATTATGATACGGAGACAATGCTAAATCGTATAACAGATAGCTTTGCACTGGGAGAAGATGTGGAAAGTGTTTCACTGGTTATTCGGGATATGGATGATACGAAGAAGAGTATTGATGCATTTTTAGGTGAGCTGGAAGAAAATTATCAGCAGGTGCTTACAAATAATCCACAGAAGCAGACGGAATTGGAACAACTTACAAGAAAAAGACAATTGGAAGAAATTCGCATGAAAATGACTGTAAGTTGTGCCACTCAGTTACAAAATAATGGTATTACCTTAGATATCAATCATTTAGAAGAAATTGTAGACGGATTAAAAGATATGGAGCGAAGCTTCATGAAAGTCCTTCTTGAAGAGGGGGGGGCTGTGGTAAATGAGGAAAATATTGATTTGCTTGCAGCTACCAATGACACTATTGAACAATTGAAAAATGTTCCAATGTACGTATTGGGAACAACTCTTGAATATCGAGCTTCTATTACTGTTTCCCAGTTGCATGAGGAAGGTGTTTCACTGCAAACGAAGCTTTCAAAGGCGGAAATGGCATACGAAACACTTATGACAAAGCCGGATAAATCATTGGGGGACAGTATACAAAAGGCATTTCAAAATGTGCCGGCGATTTTGGACGACCTTAACATGGATGACAGTGAAGCAAATATAAGAGCTGTGAAAATATTGGCACATAATCAGATGAATATTACAAAAGAAAATATTTTCAAGGTGAAAGAATACGATGCTGAGGTCAATCAATTGCTGAGTGACATGCATCCGGCAGTAGTAGTAGAACTTATCAAACGAGGCATAAATCCGTTGGAACAGACCATCAATCAATTAGATGAAACAGTACGAAATATCAGGGATGAACTGGGAATTTCAGAGGATGAAAAGTACAGCAGATTCCTTTATAAACTGGAACAGAAAAAAGAAATTTCAGAAGAAGACCGACAGACCTTTATCAATATTTACCGCCTTTTAAACAATATTCAGAAACTGGATGGGGCAGCAGTAGGATATGTTTTGCAGACGGATAGTGAGATGAATTTGGAAAACTTGCAAACGGCAGTCAAAACATTACGTGGAAAAGGCGTAAAAGAAAAAGTAACGGATGATGCTTCGGACAAGAAGATAACCTACAGCAGAGGTATGTTGCTTTCACAGGTGAAGGACGCATTTTCGAAAGAGGATGCAGAAAGAATATATTACGACAGAATTGTGGAGGCATTAGGGGAAGAAATCACTCCTTCGATTTTAGAAAAGCTACAGGAAGAAAATGGTCAGGTGGATGTATGGAAAAATCTATACAAGGAAAATATTGAAAAACTGCTTGAACACGCAAAAAATGTGGAAGACGAAGAAGGGGAAGATACCCAATACGAAGAAATGTTTCTCAAGAACTTCAGAGAACAATCCGATAACAGTAGTAGAATGATTTCTTACTTAGAAAGTAAAGGAATTGAGACAACTATTGAAAATATTATGGCAGCAGGTCAGTTGACAGAAGTGTATGACACATTGAAAAAACAGACGAAAAAACTGGAAGAAGACAAAGAACAACCAATCGACCAATTGATGGAAGGATTGTCAGACACTCTTGATAATCCGGAAACTATACAACAACAGGTTTCACTTCTGGAAGAAGAAGCAGAGAAACTTATGGATGCACGATTGGAAGCAGATGATATTACATCCATGGAAATCCGTGAGTTAAAACTTGTTTGTACCCAGACGAGATTGTTAAGAAAACTTGCTAACAAACAGGATTATTATGTTCCAGTCATGACTGGCGAGAAGATGACAAATATCCATCTTACGATTGTAAGTGGTGTTGAAAGTCAGGGAAAAGTTCAAATTTCCTATTCATCAGAGCGATATGGAAATGTGTCAGCACAGTTTACTATGACAGAAAAGAAGCTACAGGGAAGTGTGCAATGTACTTCAGTGAAAGCAGCAGATGACATAAAAGCACAAAAAACAGATTTTGAAGAAAAAATTCAGGCACAAGGGATGGAGCTTGAACAGATTACTTACAATGTAACCGGACATAGCATGGAGGCGTTTGTGCAACAGGATGAACAAGAGACAGATGTGCGTGGCCTGTATCAGGTGGCAAAAGCATTTGTTCAGCATGTATCATACCTGGAGCAGATACCGGTGGCATGACAAAAGGATAGCCTAAGTTTGTAATTCTTTGGTAAAGATCAAAAAGGATTACAGCACGTGCGAAGAAGGGAGCATTTAGTATGAAGATCAATCATAATATTGCAGCGATTAAATCAAACATGAAATTACAAAGAACCGGAAATAAAATGTCGGCAAGTATTGAACGTTTATCTTCTGGATATCGTATTAACAAAGCGGCGGATGATGCAGCCGGTATGGCGATTTCTCAGAAAATGAAAACTCAGATTCGAGGACTTGAACAGGCATCCAGAAATGCATCCGACGGAGTTTCTGTAGTAGATACGGCAGAAGGAGCTTTGATTGAAGTGGAAGCTATGCTTCAAAGAATGAGAGAACTATCTGTACAGGCAGCAAATGATACGTATACCGATGAAGACCGTGAACATATCCACAGCGAGATTACGCAGCTTAGTCAGGAGATTGACCGTATTTCAACAGATACAGAATTTAACACAAAGAAATTATTAAATGGTGATGCAGACAGACAAAAATACACAAATTCAAGTTATGTAAACATAGTAAGTATTTCAGATGGTGTACCGGAAAATGTATATGACATTGAGGTTGTATCACCGGGAACGAGAGCAACAGTTACCGGGGCACCTATTGATCCATCAGGAGCAGGTAAGGCACCAACTTTCGGAATAATTTCGGTAAATGGTCAGGTTGGGACAATTCCTGCAGGAGCCAGTTTATATGAGTGTTTTTCAATCATTTCAAAACTTGCAGAGGCTGTTGATGTGGAAGTGACTACGGAGAGCGTTTTACAGGCAGGTTCCACACTGACATTTACTTCACTTTTTGCAGGAACGGCGCATCCGGTAGAAGTGTATTGTAGCGATGAATCTTTGAAGGAATATTTAGGATTAACGGCAAATACAGATGATGGATTGATGGTTGGAAAGGGAACTGACGTGGAAATCGACTGTGGAGAGCAATTTGATGAGTCAACATTAACCGTTCTGGCTGATGGAAATAAAGTGAAGATTACACAAAAAGATGGTTTTGAGATGAAGATTTCCATCAGTGAAGATTATGATGAAGATGCGTTTGCGGAAGATATCAAGCTTACTGTGTTGGATGCCGGACCTGTTGTATTGCAGGTAGGTGCTAATGAGGGACAGACTATTGTAGCAAATATCCCGAGAGTAGATACAGAAACATTGAATATCAAAGATATTAATGTCAGAAGTCGTGATGGAGCCAGTAAAGCAATTGATTTGTTTGATGCTGCGGTAAATTATGTGTCATCCATTCGAGCAAAATTAGGAGCGTATTCAAATCGATTAGATCATAGTATCAATAGTATTAACAGTGCCGATGAAAATATGGAAGAATCATTGTCTCGTATCGAAGATTTGGATATGGCAAAAGAAATGACAAACTACACATCTTTGGATGTGTTACAGCAGGCAGGTACTTCTATGTTGTCACAGGCAAATCAGATGCCTCACACGGTATTGAATTTACTTCAGGGGTAATGAGTATCATATATAATGTTTGGAACAGCTCAGTCTAAAAAGGTTGGGCTGTTCTTAGTGAAGAAAACTGTGATTTTCTTCTATTTAATGCAAAATTCTGTAATATGTAGGAAAAATCATCCGATATAAATTATAGGAGAATGAGGTTGACGTTGTGTATAGAAAGAAAAAGACATGACGGACAAAATAGTTACTTGTTGCTATGTTGCAGCAGACAGGAGGCTGCCATGAAAAAGGAAAAACAAAAAGATTTTTCTACAAGGATAGTGCAAGCTGGAAGAGTAGAATTGCTTGTTATCGTTTACGAAATGTTGCAGGAAGAATTGCGAGAAGCGATTGAAAACCACGAAAACAGGCAGTTAGATGGCTTTGAACAGTCTATGACAAATGCACAGAAGATTTTACATGAATTAATGGGTACATTGGACTACAGTTATAGAATATCCTATTGCCTTTTATCGATTTATCGATTTATCAATCGTGTCATTGCAAGCGGAAAAGCCGGACATAAAGTGGAACAATTATCAGAATGTATTGCTATGATTGGACAATTGCGGGATGCATACGAAAAAAATGCCAAAGAATTGACCGAACAGCCGATGATGAAAAATGTGGAAAAAGTCTATGCGGGACTGACTTATGGCAGAGCTTCCCTTTCGGAAGTGACGGTGGCAGAAAGTAGCGGAACAAGAGGACTTTACGCATAAATCGAGGTTGTGCGTAGCCAGAATGAAAATATTACTATTATGTTAAATTTCAATTTGGCAATGTGTATGAAAGTGATAAAAATAACTGACCAACTTTTGACAAAATTCACAAAAGTAAAAATTTTTTATTCGGAATATAACGTTTTATGAAAAATCGACGATATAAAAAATATAAAAATAAAAGGTGGTGAGTATTATGAGAATTGATGCATACAATGCCATTAGCCAAGTTTATCAGACAACTACGAAGGCAAAGAAAGATGTTACTTCAAACACAAAGGTTGACAGCGATAAGGTAGAAATATCACAATATGGAAAAGATATTGCGACAGTGAAGAAAGC
>CADBNB010000330.1 GCA_902795895.1 uncultured Lachnospiraceae bacterium
AAAACCTCAATTAAGAGGTTTTTTTCTTTCCAAATAACATTGGCGCTTCAGCGTAATGATGCGCCGCACCATATCTACCAATCAATATTGCTTCCGCAACATCATCAGTTACAGATACATTATATTTTTCTTTTACTACTGCTATCGACAACATTTTCTCTTCCTGTCTAGTTTTGCCGCACGTTCCTGCATATTTACGTCACACATTAGGACTAACACATTCGAATGGAATGTCATTAGCTTGACATACTTCGTGAACTACACCCAATAACATAGCAAGAGTCTTAAACGTAATATATCCATTTTGATATTGTATATCTTCAAAAACTATGTAATCTGGTTTTCATTGCTTAATTACAAGTTCATCTATCATCTTTCTAATTTTTACCATTCTATTGATAGCAGAACCAGTGAATACAAACAACTTATAATATATTAATTTTCCATCATCAAAAATGCTTAATCCAAAATGCTCTGTCGCTTGGTCAAATGCAATAACACGATATTTATTACCTTTGTCAGGAACTTCAGTAGGGTTACTAAAATCTATACTTTTATCGCACTCTGGACATTGATAACTTTCGTGTCTAAAACTTTTTAAATTAGTTTGAGTAATATGACCTTTAGGACATTTGACAGTAATAAAACTTGTTAAATTTTCATAACCATCGCAGTTAACTAATTCAAAGTCTTTTTTGCGTAATTCTTCATTAATTTTTTCCGCAGATAACTCTGCCATAATTATTCACTTCTTCTTTCTAGTTCTTCTTTAATAGCGACAAAAGCGGCTTGTTCTTCGTCAGAAACAAATTCCATATTAAACATTTTTCTTTCAATTCTCTTTTCTTCTACTGATAATACGTCAGTTGAAAAGTCGCTAATATTTTTTTCTATTCCGTTAATAATAATTTCCATAATTATCATCTCCTTACACATAAATAGTATAATCTCGTTTTCCGAAAATTGCTAATTTCGTAGAAACGAACTATAATATAAATAGAATAAGATAAGCATTTATTGCGGTGGTGATGATTATGGCAATGGATGAACAAACCGTGCTTGCCCGTTTATTCTCTCTCACTGAAAGCATAGGAAAGACTGAATCTAGTTTAGCATTAACATCCAAATCGCTTGATAATATATCTAAAAAGTTAGATGATGTAGTTATCAATCAAGAGAAGTTATTACATTTACAAGTTTCTCAAGGTGAAGCGATTAAAGAGATTGACGAAAAAGATACAGTTCACTATGTAGATAACAAAAACAGAACCAAAGAACTTTTTAAGAAAACAGATGAGTTAGAGGATAAAATTAGTAAATTAGAAGGTCAGATGAAAGCAATACAAGAACAACAACAAATATCTTCTGACGAAAAGAAAGAGACTATTAAAGGAAAATGGGCATTTTTTGCGGCAACCATTACAGCAGTATTAACGGCGATCACTGCAGTAGTGTTAGCTTTAATTAAATAATTGGATAGGAGATGAATATCATGTTTGAAAATTTAGCAAATCAAATTGCATTTTGGGTAATCACTACAGTACTTACTGTTGTAGGTGGTTTTGTAGTTAGATGGATAAATGCAAAAATCGCAGGTGTTAAAGATGAAAAAATTCGGAAGATACTTTCTGGTGCTAAAGACATTGTATTTGATGGTGTAAAATATACTTATCAAACATACGTTGAAGAGATTAAAGGAACAACTGTATGGGATAAGGAAGCACAAGCAGCCGCAATGAAGAAGACCGTTGATTATGTAAAAGGCACTTTAACACAACAAGCAAAAGATTATATTGTAACAAATTATGGTGACTTAGAAGCTTGGATTAAACAACAAGCTGAAGTTCAAATTAATAATGCAAAAAATAAGAAGGGTGAATAAATATGGGAAAGAAACTTAATGAATGACTTAATGAATTCATAGAAGGTGGTGCAGACGCTAATGGTGTAGTTGATTGACCTGAGACCTATCATGGTAGTGGAGGAGAACAAATACAGGCGGATTGAAATCAAACAGATGATACTAAAAAAGATTTTATTAAAAACA
>CADBNB010000331.1 GCA_902795895.1 uncultured Lachnospiraceae bacterium
CTGTGTCTGCTCTGGTGTCAAGATAGATACTGGAGGTAATAATCCAAAAGCATCTGCTGATAAGAAGATTACGTTCTTAGCAGCTGGAGCTGATGAAATTGGTTTTACAATGTTGTTGATGTGGTTGATTGGGTATGAAACACGTGTGTTCTCTGTAACGCTCTTATCAGCGAAATCAATCTTACCATTTGCATCAAGTGTTACGTTCTCAAGAAGAGCGTTTCTCTTGATTGCGTTGTAGATATCTGGCTCAGACTCTTTGTCAAGTCCGATAACCTTAGCATAACATCCACCTTCGAAGTTAAATACTCCGTTGTCATCCCATCCGTGCTCATCGTCACCGATCAAAAGACGCTTTGGATCTGTTGATAATGTTGTCTTACCTGTTCCTGAAAGACCGAAGAAGATTGCTGTGTTCTTTCCGTCCATATCAGTGTTTGCTGAACAGTGCATAGAAGCCATACCGTTAAGTGGTAAGAAGTAGTTCATCATTGAGAACATACCCTTCTTCATCTCTCCACCGTACCATGTATTGATGATAACCTGCTCTTTGCTTGTGATATTGAAAGCTACACATGTCTCTGAGTTAAGTCCTAACTCTTTGTAGTTCTCAACTTTAGCCTTAGATGCATTGTATACGATAAAGTCTGGCTCAAAGTTAGCTAATTCAGCGTCCGTTGGCTGAATGAACATGTTTTTAACAAAATGTGCCTGCCAAGCTACTTCAACGATGAAACGAACTGCCATACGAGTATCAGCATTTGCACCACAGAAAGCATCTACAACGAATAATCTCTTGTTAGAAAGTTCCTTCTTAGCAAGATCCTTTACTGTTGCCCATGTTTCTTCTGTCATAGGATGGTTATCATTTGGATATTCCTCTGAATTCCACCATACAGTGTCTTTTGAGTTTGCATCCATAACGATGTACTTATCTTTAGGAGAACGTCCTGTATAAATACCAGTCATAACGTTTACTGCTCCTAATTCACTTTCCTTACCAACTTCGTATCCCTCTAAAGTTGACTTTGTCTCTTCCTCGAATAATACTTCGTAAGAAGGATTGTGAACAACCTCAGTTGTTCCTGTAATGCCATACTTAGTTAAATCTACTGTTGCCATCTTAAAACCTCTCTTCCTTTTGATTAAAATGTTATGATTATCTCAGCACTGCTACACACACGCTGAAATTTCATTCTTAGTTTAGAATTGAAAAAACAACTCTCATAGTTTTAAGTATATCGAATTTTCCTTAATAAATCAACATTATAATTTTTAGTTTTTATTGTTTTCTGCCATATTTCAATCCTTGCATCTGTCAAGTATAGGACAAAAAAAATTTCATTTTTTTTGAATTTCTCCGTATCTCCTATGATACACTATCTTGCCTTGCCCTTTTTCACCATCTGATTCCCGCTCACCAGACCTTCCTGTTCCAGCTTGTAGAGCATCAGCCGGAGAAGATACTTCGGTATCTTCCTCTCGCTTAACTCCCAATGCTGTAAGGTTTTCTTCGGTATCTGAAAATATCCGGAAAACTCAGCCTGTGACATCCCTGCCTGCTTTCTTGCAAACCTTAATAATTCATTATCTGTCATAATCGTTTCCTTTCCATGCTCCATTGGAGTATCCGGTTAAAGTATAACACTCTAAGATAGATTATGCAATAGATTTCTGTCAAAAAGCAGGAGATGCCCCCATCCTGTCTCGCTCAATGTTACTTTATTGCATAACAGGTTCTACTATTGTATCACAATTCAACATAATTTCAAAGTTGTGTCCCTAAAAAACGGACAATGGAAGCTATATGCCAAAACCATCTAAATCCATGAAAAAAGTTCAAAAACACTGAAAATAGAAACTGAGAACAAGTAAGTAAGCCATATATTGAAGAACAACAAAACAACTTTTGATTAGAAAAACATTAAATGCTACAGAATAGAGTAGAGAAATAACAGTAAATGTTATTTCCCTCTCATTGAACCGTACGTACGGGTCTCGTATACGGCTCTA
>CADBNB010000332.1 GCA_902795895.1 uncultured Lachnospiraceae bacterium
TATTTTTGTTCCCATTTTTCTACCTTCACTTTTATTTGCTAAAAATCCATATCTTCTCCATATTTTTGAAAACAGGTTCTTAACTTTTTGATTGCCTTTTTTTCAATTCTGGATACATAACTTCTAGAAATATTCATCTTTTTTGCAATTTCTCTTTGTGTATATTCTTTATTACCTTTTAATCCATAACGTAAATTAATTATTTCCTGTTCTCTTTCGGATAATACTGACTTCATATATATTTCAAGTTTTTTTATATTATCAAGGAAATAAAGTCTATTCACTACATCTTCCTGTTCAGCCTCAAGAACATCAACAAGACAAATCTCGTTCCCTTCTTTGTCTGCTCCAATAGGTTCCGTCAGAGAAACATCCTTGGAAAACTTTTTCTCACTTCGAAAAAGCATCAATAATTCATTTTCAATACAACAAGCTGCATAAGTAGATAATCGGCTTCCTTTTCCAATTTTATAACTGTCAATTGCTTTAATCAATCCAATGGTACCTACCGATATCAACTCTTCTGTTTTATTGTCCTGTTGACTGTATTTTTTAACAATATGTGCAACCAATCTTAAATTATGCAAAATTAATTGTTCCCGTGCATTTCCGTCTCCCTGCTTACAAGCAGTCAAAAATTCATACTCCTCCTTGGTGCTTAATGGTTTTGGAAAAGTCTTCACTAATAAGCACCTCTAAGTTGCTTTCTATTACATTATGCATTTTTTTATAAATTGTGCTTGTTTAATAAGTATATCGGATATTTTTTTCCTTTTCAAGAAAAATGAGGTTGTACTTTTTAAAATTACTTTCTTCAAATGTAATCAAAAAAGCAATTCTAAAAACAACCTCATTTATACGTTTATTATTTTACTGCGCCATCCACAACACCTTTTACAATCTTCTTTTGTGCTACCAAATAGAATATAATAACCGGAGCCATGATAAGCAGCAATGCTGCTGCGGCAACTCCCCAGTCAACCGTGAAGGAGCCAAAGAAGCTGTAAGTCTGAAGTGGCAATGTCCAATAAGATCTTGTTCCACCAATCATCTGCTTAGGAAGAAGATAATCATTCCAAATCCACATAATATTGATAATTGCAACCGTTGTGGTAATCGGTCCTAACAAAGGAAATACAATCTTAAAAAATATACCTACATTGCTACAGCCATCTATGGCAGCAGCCTCCTCTAATTCTACAGGAATACCCTTAATGAAACCATGGTACAACAAAATAGACATTGCAGAACCAAATCCTATATAAGCTAATATCAAACCTGTATGACTAAGGAAATTAAAATTATATCCGAAGAAATCCATTCCACTAATTCCTCGTTTTCCCCATAATTTCAGCAATGGAATCATAACGCACTGGAACGGTATTAACATGGATACAGAAAATAGCATAAAGATAAATGTTGAAATCTTGCTTTTTCTTCTCACAAGTACCCATGCTGCCATTGATGAAAACACGCAAAGGCAAACAGTAGATATAATTGTCACAATAAGAGAATTTCTAATTCCCACAACAAAATCCATCTTTTCAACTGCTTTTGAATAGTTTTCCGATAAATTCCATTGTGTTGGCCATCCTAAAAGATTATTTGAAATATCTTTTGGAGTTTTCACTGAAACCCAAAATAATATTCCTACAGGAAATAAAAATAATAGAATTAAAAATACACGGAATATATTTCTAACAATTAACTCAATTACACTTTTCTTTCTTACTTTGCTTTCCATTATACTTCCTCCTACGCTTCTACTTCAGCTCTCTTTGTAATTGTCAGCTGAATAACACTTATAACCGCGATACATAAAAAGAATATTACAGCTTTTGCCTGAGCAGGTCCGAATTTTGAACTAGCATAAGCTGTATTATAAATATTAAGTGCTAACATTTCATTTGTATGATTGGGACCACCTGCTGTAAGAGATAAGTTCTGGTCAAACAATTTGAACGAATTTGAAAGAACCATAAACAAACCAATTGTAAATGACTGTGCAACCATAGGAATGGTTATTTTAAACATTTTCTTCAAACCTGAAGCACCATCTAGAGAGGCAGCTTCCAACACGCTATCAGGAATATTTTGAATACCGGCAATATAAATGATCATCATATATCCACTCATTTGCCATACCATAAGAATTAACAATCCTGCAAATCCGGTTTTGTTATCTGTCAACCAATTTCCCAAAATTGGCAATCCTGTTGCTGGAAATACTTTCGTAAATATCATCTTCCAAGTGTAACCAAGAAGAAGACCACCAACCAAGTTTGGCATAAAGAACACACCACGCATTGCATTTGCCAGTTTGAATTTTCTAGTAACCAACAATGCAAGTAAAAATCCTATTCCATTAATTAAGATAACAGAACAAAACGTAAATAACGCTGTATATCCAAAAGAATACCAAAACTGTTCCTCATCAATAGCTGTCTTATAGTTTTTAAACCCAACAAAGTCATAACTATCACGAATTCCATTCCAGTCAGTCAATGAATAATAAAATCCCATGATTGTAGGAATAATAACAAATCCCAAAAAACAAATCAAACAAGGTGCTAAAAAAAGCCAATATATTATCTTTGAACGTTTCATATTACTTTCCTTCCTTTATAAGCGGCAGTTACGCACGCACATTTGCGCAAACGCGCATGAGTAACCATCGCAATTACTATACCAAAATTATGGAGGAGCAGCATTACGCAACCCCTCCAAAAATATCGCAATTACAAAGACCAGCCAACATATAATCTTACTATACAACAATCACACATGTATTAGATTTAGCAAAATTACAGTGTTAAGCTCAATCTATTATGTATTGTAACTATTATTCTTTGTTTTCTTCAGCTCTTCTAGAAGCCCACTCTTTTGCTGACTTATCGAAACACTCATCCCATGTCATCTTTCCAGCAAGAACACCCTGTACATTTGCACCAAATACGTTCATTGTGTAGTCTTCACCTGTAGGAGCTCCTCTGTATACCATTGAAATAGCTTTTCCGTTTTCAAGGAATTCAACCATGTTCTGTGTCAATGGATCAGAAGGCTTTAAGTCACCGTAGTTGTTGAATACTGGAGTAAATCCAAATTCATTAACTACAATGTTCTTTCCAGTATCTGACTGATATAACCAGTTAAGGAAATGCTTACATGCATCTCTAACATCATCATCAGACTGCTTATTTACACACCAGTAGTTAGATACGATTGAGAAAATACAATCTTCTTTATATCCCTTAATAGGAACTGGTAAATATACTAAGCTATCAGCAATTGTCTGATCAATCTTAGCAACATCGTTGTAAATCCAGTTACCCTGCTGAATAACTGCAACTTTACCATTTGCTAATAAATCCTGTACAGCATCTGTGTACTCGATAGTAATACATTTACTTGGATCATCTTTACCTGCTGAATATTTCAACTGCAAGTTTGTGTAATCAATATATGACTGTTTATACTCAAATGAAACCTCATCTGCATCAGCACATGCAAATACATCCCCATTAAACTCTGGTGTTAAAGCCACGTTGATAGCATGGTTACCAAGTACCCATGTAGCACCAGCCTGAACAGCTGTTACATTCTGTAAGTTAGGGAACTGATCTTTTAGTTCACCTTTGTCAATAGCTGTCTGTAACGTATTAAATGCTTCATCAATCTTGTCATAAGTATCTAATGTAGAAACATCAATACCAACAGCTTCAAACATAGCCTTGTTTGTAATAAGTCCCATACCTTCTGTTGTAACAGGCATTCCATAAATCTTATCACCTACTTTATCAAGATCTAACATACCTGCATTTGCCTTATCAACCCATGGCTGATCTGATAAATCTTCCAAATAGTCTGCATAAATCTTACAACTTACAGGACCTGTACAGTTAAAGATATCAGGCATCTCACCTGAAGCAATCTTTGCCTTGTAAAGTGTCTCAACTGTATCTTGTCCACCCATAGTATCTACAGTAATGTGAACATTTGGATACAATTTCATGTAAGTCTCTGTTGCTTCCTTCAATGCCTCTTCAATTTCGATCTTATATTGAAGAATCTCAACATCAACATCTCTTCCTCCTGCTGGCTTATCTGACTCAATACCACTCTGTTCGTTTGAGTCATTTCCCTTTGTGTCTTCCTTCTTGCTTCCACAAGCTCCCATCGACAGTACCATTGCCATAATAAGCAATGATGTAGTAAGTTTTCTCATTTTAATCATGAACTTCTACCTTCCCTTCTTGTTTTTACGAATGTAAACAAAGAATTCACAAACACTAAATAACCACTTTAAGTTTAACAACCCCTTAATTATTACTCACGTTTTTAAATTCTCATTACACTCTATGTAAAATAATAGCATATTCATATAGAAAAATCAATCAAAATAAACATATTGCTTATATTTTTTCTCATTTTTTTATCTTTATTGTACATTATTAACATACATTTTTCGCAACAAGAATGAGAAAACACATATAAAAAACACAGTCAAACGCATAAAACGAATGACTGTGTTTAAAATTATCGTATGATATTGTTTTAACCTCTGAAGTAAGCTACACCTGACTCGAAGATCTTCTGATCCTGATCTCCGTAAATATTAAGTGCAACACCGTCTCCACGACGCTCAGAGTGTGCCATCTTACCAAGGACACGTCCATCAGGACTTGTGATACCTTCGATAGCGCAATATGAACCATTTGGATTGAAATCTTCATCCATAGTTGGGTTACCATCAATATCAACGTACTGTGTTGCAACCTGACCATTTTCAAATAACTTTTTAATCCACTCTTCACTTGCAACGAAACGACCTTCCCCATGTGAAGCAGGGATTGCATAAGTTCCACCAAGTTCAGCTTTCTGTAACCAAGGTGATTTGTTTGTAACAACCTTTGTATAAACAGTCTTAGAAATATGACGACCGATACTATTTGTTGTAAGTGTTGGAGAATCCTCTTTCTGTGGAGTGATTTCACCATATGGTACCAAACCTAATTTAATCAAAGCCTGGAAACCATTACAGATACCAAGTGCCAAACCATCTCTCTTAGTCAATAAATCATTTACTGCTTCTTTAATCTTCTCGTTACGGAAGATAGATGCAATAAACTTAGCAGAACCGTCTGGCTCATCACCTGCCGAGAAACCGCCTGAGAACATCAAAATCTGAGACTCTTTGATTGCATCTACAAATGCATTTACTGAATCAGTAATATTCTGCTCTGTCATATTTTTAAATACTACTGTCTTTGTCTCTGCTCCTGCAGCCTTAAATGATTTTGCTGTATCGTACTCACAGTTTGTACCTGGGAATACCGGAATAAATACCTTTGGAACAGCAATCTTATTCTTAGCAACATAAATAGTCTTACTATCAAATAATTTTGTCTCCATCTTCTTTTGCTCAACATCAGACTTTGTAGGGAATACTTTTTCAAGTGTTCCTGTCCATGCTGCCAATGCTTCGTCCATAGTGATAGTTGCTCCACCACAAACAAATTTAGCATCTGCTAAAACTGTACCAATTTCAACATACTCTGCATCAATCTTAGCCAAATCTTCAACTGCTACTTCAGCGATAATATCACCATAAGAAGCCTTAAAATATTCACTGTTTGGCATTGCACTTGAAAGTTCAACACCAAGTTTATTACCAAATGCCATCTTGCTGACAGCTTCACAAATTCCACCAAAACCAATTGCATAAGTAGATACTAAAACTTTCTTATGAATTAAGTTTGTAATCTTAGCATACAAGCTCATTAAATCAGTGTAATCTGGCAAGCCATACTGATCTTTCTTAATCGCAAAACGAACTAATTTATTTCCAGCTTTCTTAAGCTCAGGAGTAACAACATCCTGGATTTTTCCAACATTAACTGCAAATGAACAAAGTGTTGGAGGTACGTCAATATCATTAAATGTTCCTGACATACTATCCTTACCACCGATAGATGGCAATCCAAGCTTAATCTGGGCATCATATGCACCCAATAAAGCTGCCATTGGTTTACCCCAACGCTTAGGATCTGATCCTAATCTTTCAAAGTACTCCTGGAATGTAAATCTAATCTTAGAGTAATCTCCACCTGCTGCAACAATCTTTGCTACAGAAGAGATAACTGCATAAACAGAACCATGATATGGACTCCAGCTTGACAAATATGGATCTAAACCATAACTCATCATTGTAACAGTATCACACTTACCATTTAATACTGGTAATTTTGCAATCATTGACTGTGTTTCTGTCAACTGATATTTTCCACCATAAGGCATTGTTACTGTTGAAGCTCCGATTGAGCTGTCGAACATTTCAACTAATCCCTTCTGTGAACATACATTTAAGTCTTTTAATGTGTCAATCCATTTTGCTTTTACATCTGTAACTGCAACAGACTGATCAATCACGCTATTTTCTTTTGAAGGCATAGGAACGATAACATCTGTTTCCTGATGAGCACCGTTTGTATCAAGGAATGCTCTGGAAATATTAACGATTTCCTTACCTCTCCAACTAATTACCAATCTAGGATCTTCTGTAACTGTAGCAACAACAACAGCTTCCAAGTTTTCCTCTTCAGCATATCCTAACATAGTATCAACATCTTTAGGATCTACAACTACAGCCATACGCTCCTGTGACTCAGAAATAGCAAGTTCTGTACCGTCAAGACCTGCATACTTCTTAGGCACTTTATCAAGATCAATCTGTAAACCGTCAGCAAGCTCGCCGATTGCAACAGACACACCGCCTGCTCCGAAATCGTTACATTTTTTGATTAATGCCGATACTTCTTCTCTTCTGAATAATCTTTGTAACTTACGCTCTGTAGGTGCATTACCCTTCTGAACCTCAGCTCCGCA
>CADBNB010000333.1 GCA_902795895.1 uncultured Lachnospiraceae bacterium
AACTCCATCTCCGCGGTCTGCGCATCCTCGCGGAGCGTTTATTATGTAATAGGAAATTGCATCGCAATTTCCTATTACATAATAAAACTTAAGAGCCAAAAGAACTATTTCTCCTGACTCTTAATCATTCGCTCTTTTCTATATCAAATTTATAAGAGAGCTTTTTTACTCTTCCTCTAATGTATCCATGTCATCTTCTTCCACTTGAGGTGCAGTGCCAAAATCAAATCTTTCTCGAACTTTCTTATCAATTTCTTCGAAAATGTCAGGGTTTTCTCTAAGGAATTGTTTTGCATTTTCTCTACCCTGTCCGATTTTATTTCCTTCGTATGCATACCATGCACCGCTCTTGCTGACAACACCTTCATTTGCTGCCAGGTCAAGCACATCGCCTTCTCTTGAAATACCTACACCGTACATAATATCAAACTCAGCTTCCTTGAATGGAGGTGCCACTTTGTTTTTAACAACTCTTACACGGGTTCTGCTTCCTACTGCTTCACCATTTTGTTTTAATGTTTCAATTCTTCTGACATCCATACGGATAGATGAATAGAACTTAAGTGCTCTACCACCTGTAGTAGTCTCAGGATTTCCAAACATAACACCAACTTTTTCACGAAGCTGGTTGATGAAAATAACGATACAGTTTGACTTGCTGATAACTGCTGTTAATTTTCTAAGTGCCTGTGACATAAGTCTTGCCTGAAGACCAACATGAGAATCTCCCATATCTCCATCAATTTCTGCCTTAGGAACCAATGCGGCAACAGAGTCTACAATCAAAATATCCACTGCTCCTGATCTAACCATCGTCTCTGTAATCTCAAGAGCCTGCTCACCATTGTCCGGCTGTGAAATATATAAATTATCAATATCTACACCAATATTTCTCGCATAGTTAGGATCCAATGCATGCTCTGCATCCACAAATCCTGCAATACCTCCGGCTTTCTGAACTTCTGCAACCATATGCAATGCAACTGTAGTCTTACCAGAAGACTCTGGTCCGTATACTTCAATAATTCTTCCCTTTGGAACTCCGCCTACTCCTAATGCGATATCCAAACTTAAAGAACCTGTTGACACAGCCTCAATCTGCATATTCTTACTTCTGTCACCTAATTTCATAACAGAACCTTTTCCATATTGTTTTTCAATCTGCGCCAATGCAGCTTCTAATGCTTTTAATTTATTTGTATTTTTTTCCATAATCCGCTCTCCTTTTCACGAACACTTGTTCTGTATTTAATATAATACATTCTACTTTTCCTGTCAAGTAAAAATCTAAAATCCGTCAAAAGTATTATCCCCCCTAATCAATAGGCAGAACTAATCTTTTCAACGCAAAACAATCCAATCATTTTTTCAAATGACCACTTCATACTATTCATTATTTGTTTCTTTCATGAATATTTGTGCGAACCGCACATACAAAGATTTTTTAATTTAAGAAATAAGACTTTTAAAGTATACCATTCATATCTTTCTCTGTAAATAGTTTTCTTCATATTCTTTTACTTTTTTCAACGAATTGTTCTACAAAAAAGGGCAGACCAATAGGTCTACCCAATAAGAAGTTTAATTATCATACGCTCTAGGACACAATACTGCTTCATATTTATCCATAATACCTGGTAACAAGCCTAGTTATACACACTCTTTGGTTCTTCCAATTTCGGATGATATCCCTTTTCTTCCAAAGCTTTCAGGATTTCTTCCTTATGCTCGTGTCCAAATGCCTCCATGGTGATTTGCAATTCCACTGCAGAGTTACGGTTTACGCTTACAAACTGGTTATGATCCAAACGAATGACATTTCCGCGATGCTGTGCAATCACGCTTGCAACATTTACCAATTCTCCCGGACGGTCCGGCAAACGAACAGAAACGGTAAATATTCTTCCTCTCTGAATCAATCCATGCTGAACAACGGAAGAAATAGTAATTACGTCCATATTTCCTCCACTAAGCACAGAAACCACCTTTTTTCCTTTACAATCTAAATGATTAAGGGCAGCTACCGTAAGCAGTCCGGAATTTTCCACAACCATTTTATGATTTTCCATCATATCAAGAAATGCTACGATTAATTCCTCATCTTTCACAGTAATAATATCATCAATATTTTTCTGTAAATAAGGAAAAATCTTACTTCCCGGTGTTTTCACAGCAGTACCGTCTGCAATGGTATCAACCGTTGGCAAAGTAGTAACCTTACCATTTCTTAAAGATTCCTGCAAACAATTTGCCCCTGCCGGCTCTACACCAATTACTTGAATTTTAGGATTTAACATCTTTGCAAGGGTTGATACACCTGTTGCTAATCCACCGCCACCGATAGGAACTAAAATAATGTCTACCGTAGGAAGGTCCTTGAAAATTTCCATGGCGATACTCCCCTGACCAGTTGCCACCTGCTCATCGTCAAAAGGATGAATAAATGTTCCACCGGTTTCCTCAGCTAACTGTAATGCATAGGAGCAAGCCTCGTCATATACATTTCCATATAAAACCACTTCAGCCCCATAGGCTTTCGTGCGGTTTACCTTAATAAGAGGTGTTGTTGTAGGCATAACGATGGTAGCCTTTACGCCATAAAGTTTCGCAGCATATGCAACACCCTGAGCGTGATTTCCTGCTGATGCAGTAATTAAGCCTTTTTCTCGTTCTTCTTCTGACAAGGTACTGATTTTATAATACGCACCCCTAACTTTGTATGCACCTGTGTACTGCATGTTTTCAGGTTTTAAATATACCTTGTTTCCAGAAACTGCCGAAAAATACTCACTGTATATAAGTTTGGTACGGTTAATGACCTTTTTCACCGCTTCAGATGCTTCCTCAAACTTTTCCAATGTTAACATACAACCAACCTCTTTTCTTTTTCTGTCATTATTATGTGACAATCAATCTGACACTTTTCTTTTTTTCCACTGTGGTTTAATAAAAAATCAATCTCTTTTTTAAAGTAATCTTATTTTATTATTCACCTGTATCAAACAAAGCATCCACAAAATCGTCTGCATTAAATTTCTGCAAATCATCGATACTTTCACCTACTCCGATATACTTCACCGGAATGTTGATTTCAGACTGAATAGCAATGGCAATACCACCTTTTGCAGTACCGTCTAACTTTGTTAAAATAATACCTGTAATATCTGCAACTTCGCTAAACTGCTTTGCCTGAGCCAATGCATTCTGACCTGTAGTTCCGTCTAATACAATAAATGTTTCCCGAAATGCCTCAGGATATTCTCTATCAATGATACGATTGATCTTTTTAAGTTCTTCCATAAGATTTTTCTTGTTGTGAAGTCTTCCTGCAGTATCTACTAACAAAACGTCAGTATTTCTGGCTTTTGCTGCCTGTAAGGCATCAAATACAACTGCTGCAGCATCTGAACCTTCATCCTGTGCAATAATATCCACACCTGCACGTTTTGTCCATTCTGCCAACTGGTCAATGGCTGCTGCACGGAACGTATCAGCTGCTGCCACAAGAACTTTGCGACCCTTTTGTTTTAACTGACCTGACAACTTTCCGATAGAAGTAGTTTTTCCCACTCCATTTACTCCGATTACAAGCACAACCGATTTTTTATCTTCGAATTCATACGCATTGCTCTCCACGCGCATCTGTTCTTTGATACTGTTGATTAAAAGCTGTTTGCACTCAGAAACATCTTTAATCTTTTCTTCCTTCACTTTCTGGCGTAATTGGTCTAAAATATTTGTGGTAGCCTGAATACCAATATCAGCCATAACAAGCACTTCTTCCAACTCTTCATAGAATTCTTCATCAATGCTTGAAAAACTGCTAAAAATGCTGTCAATTCCACTGGCAATGTTATTTCTCGTCTTTGTAAGACCTGTTACCAATCTTCGAAAAAAGCCTTGTTTTTTCTCACTTTCTTCCGCCTCTGTGGCAACTGCCTCCTGAATATCATCGCGCATGGTTTCCATATGCATGTCATCATCCGTATCTTCAGCGTCTTCCGTATCAGCCTCGTCCTCTTCGCCGGATGAAATTTCTTCTAACACAGCTTCTCTGATTTCACCTTGCACATTTCCAGTGACATTCATAGAATCATTTTCATCCTCCTCTTCTTCTGCCACTGTAGTTTCTTCAGCTTCCTCTTCCTGTTCAATTTCATCAAGAATTGCTTCTTTGATATCTTCTGTACCACTTTCAACTAAATTCTCCGACCCACCGGGCCCTTCCGGAACGTCGTTTTCTGTTTTGTTCTTCTTAAATAAACCAAATAATGCCATAATTACTCCTCCTATTGTTCTTGTTTTTCCATCGCATCTAATTGTTCTTCTATCAAGTTAACGGAAACCATAGTTGAGACTCCCTTTTCCTGCATCGTAATACCATACATTACATCCGCAGCAGCCATAGTTCCTCGTCTATGTGTAATTACAATAAACTGCGTATCTTTTGTCAGTTTATGTAAATACTGTGCATAACGCTTAACGTTTGAATCATCAAGTGCCGCTTCAATTTCGTCCAGAAGACAAAACGGAGACGGTTTTAAATTCTGAATGGCAAACAACAATGAAATCGCTGTCAGTGCCTTTTCTCCACCTGACATCTGCATCATATTTTGCAGTTTCTTTCCCGGTGGCTGCGCAATAATACTGATTCCGGCTTCCAAAATATCTTCATCCTTTGCCAATTCAATATTACCTTTTCCTCCACCAAATAATTCTTTGAACACAATATCAAACTGTTCCTTGATTTCTGCAAATTTTTCCTGGAACTGTTTACGCATTTCTGTATCAAGTTCCTCAACAATACCCATAAGCACTTCTTCCGAATGGATCAAATCCTCATGCTGGGTATGTAATAATTCGTATCGCTCAGAAACATTTCTGTAATCTTCAATGGCATTTACATTTACATCGCCAAGAGATTTAATATTGTTCTTTACCACACCAATTTGTTTCTTCATGGCAGGCACTTCCAATTCAAGATCAGACTTTAACTCCAAAGCAGTATTGTAGGTCAGCTCATACTCTTCCCACATATAATTAATCTGGCTTTCCATCTGTTCTGTCATTTTTTCTTTCTGATTTGTTAATCGGAAGATTTCCTTATCCATATTACTGATATTTTTCGATAATTCTTCTCTCTCCGTCAACATTTCTGAATGTTTCTTCGCTGTTTCTTCCCGGTCTCTTGTTAATTGCTGCACATAAACTGTAATTTCTCCAATGAGACGATTTTCTTTTACCAATTCGTCCTTTAATTCCGAAATCTCTTTTTCTTTCTCCTCTACCTGACCGGTTGACTCTTTTGCACGCTCAAGGATACGCTCACTTTCTTCTTTTAACGAAAGCAAATCTCCCTCAATACGTTTTTTATTTAACTCAGAAAATTCTTTCTTCTGCTCAATAGCAGATACTTCTATGGAAATCTGAGACAATTCTTCTCTTAATGCTTCTGCCTCTTTTTTCTTTATATCAAGAGTTTTGTTGCAGTCTGAAACCTTTTCTTCTGCAGATTTATTGTCTTCTTCCAAACGCTGCATATGATTTTTTGTTTCATCCACCAAACGCTTTAACTCAGCTACTTCTTTTTCAATCTCCTGGTTTTGCTGACGAATAAGCTCATATCCCTGATTTAACTGTTCATTTTCTTCCTTCGTCTGCTCACACTTGATTTTCGCTGTATTTTCAAGCAAATATAATTTCTGGAGTTCATCCTCTATATCCCGTTGCTCTTTTGCCTTAACTTCCATCTCCTGCTGCAGGCTGGAAATTTCATGCTGAATGTTGTTCCATTCCTCATACAATCCCTGAAGCTTTTCTTCACCATCTTCGATTTCTCTTCTTCGACTCAACAAATTGCTGGAATTTTTATAAGCACCACCGGACATAGAACCTCCGGGATTTAACAACTCTCCTTCCAACGTAACGATTCGAAGTGTGTTATTGTATTTTTTAGAAACTGCAATGGCATTATCAATGTGATCTACCACTACAATTCTTCCAAGCAAATACTCCACAAGTGATGAAAATCTATCCTCTGCAGACACAAGGCTGCTGGCAAGACCAAGGACACCTTTTTCTTTCAAAGCTGCATCATTTTGCATCTTTCCTTTTCTGCCAACATTTGTCAGTGGCAAAAAGGTAGCACGACCAAACTTGTTCTGTTTCAAAAATTGAATCAATGCTTTTGCTGTGTTTTCATTGTCTGTTACGATATTTTGAATACTACCGCCAAGGGCAATCTCCATAGCAGTCTCATACTTTTTATCCACTTTGATAATGTCTGCAACTACACCAACAATTCCAGGATTTTTCTCCTTTTGCTCCATCACTCTTCGAATACTCTGACCGTAACCATCATATCGTTCCGTCAAATTTCGAAGTGCTTCAATTCTAGATTTTTCTCTATGATAATCCTGCTGTTTTTCACTATAACTCTTTCTCAAACGGTCTAAATTTTGTTTTTCCACCGTCTGCTCAGAAATCACAGTCTGAATCTCAACCTTTTTCTCTGCAATTTTTTCTTGAATGGTCTTTAAATGAATTTCTTCTTTCTGCAAATTCTCCACGCAGATTGCTTCTTCTGTCTTTCTCTTTAAAATCTGCTGTGTAAGCTCTGATTTTTTCACATTGCTTTGAGAAAGCATCGTATTATACTTTTCAAGCTTTGCCTTCATGGATGCGTTATCGTTTAAATGTTGCATTACCGAAGTATTACAGCCATCGATTTCCTCTTCTAACGCTTCCATCTGACGCTTACATTCTGACAGTTGTTCTTCAATTTCCTTCTTCTTAGAAAGAATATCATCCGCATTCTTTGAAAGATTAGCCTCATCATCTACGCTTTTTTGCTGTTCTTTTTCTTTTTTCAGGATTTCGTCTGCAATCTCTTTCACACGTTCTTTAAAATGTGCATCATTTTGCTGTGCGGCAATAATCTGTTCCTTACAAACCTTAATATTACCCTCTAACTGTTCCTTATGAATACGCTTTTCGTTGATGGTATTTCGGTTTTGTTCCAGCACATAATCCTTTTGTTCCAGTGCTCTTCCAATTTGCTCATATTCTTCTTTGATATGTTCAAACTTTTCTTCCTGCTCTCGATATTCCTTTGTAGCAATTTGAATGTTTTCTTCTATTTTTTCCTGAGAAGCCTGCAAATCCTCAAACTCATCCAAAAACAGATTAACTTCCAGTCTCTTTAACTGCTCACGATATTTCAAAAACTCTTTTGCTGTTTCTGACTGTTTCTTTAATGGACCAACCTGTTTCTCCAACTCAGATAAAATATCATTGATTCTCTCTAAGTTTTGTCTTTCCACTTCCAGATTTTTCTCAGCAGTAGCTTTTCTCTTTTTGTATTTTACAATACCGGCAGCTTCATCGAACAACTCTCTACGTTCTTCCGGTTTTCCACTAAGAATTTTATCAATCTGTCCCTGACCGATAATAGAATATCCTTCCTTACCGATACCGGTATCCAAAAATAATTCCTGAACATCACGTAATCGGCAATTGGTACCATTCATTAAATATTCACTTTCGCCGGAACGATACACTCTACGGGCAACTGTCACTTCATCATAGGAAGTGGCAAGCTTATGATCCGAGTTATCAAAAGTAATGGCAACATAAGCAAAGCCCTGTGGTTTTCTAAGCTCCGTTCCTGCAAAAATTACATCTTCCATCTTTGAACTACGCAACTGTTTTGCACTTTGCTCTCCCAGTACCCAACGAACCGCATCTGCAACATTACTCTTTCCACTTCCGTTAGGTCCTACCACAGCGGTAATTCCTTTTTCAAATTCAAATACAAGCTTGTTTGCAAAAGACTTAAAGCCATGTATTTCAATACTTTTTAAGTACATATATACCCTCTTTCTTCATTTTCCCTAATCCATGTTACAATTCAGTACCTGACCAGTAACACGGCAAAAATGCTTTGACATACCACTAAACAATCATTAATCCGTCAATTTCAAAATCGCCTGATATGCTGCAGCCTGTTCCGCTGCTTTTTTCGTCTTACCGGTTCCCTGACTAAGTTCCTTTCCATCTACAATGGCAGCTACCGTAAATAACTTATCATGATCCGGTCCGCTTTCACCTAGTAACTTATATTGTAATGGTTCTTTATAGTCTGCCTGAATGATTTCCTGTAAGATAGTCTTACTATCAAAAAAGAGTTTCTTATTTTCCATATCATTTAACACATATTTTTCTACGAACTCTTTTGCACTAGTAAAACCACCGTCTAAATAAATGGCACCAATGACAGCTTCAAATGCATCTGACAAAATCGAATCACGCTTTGCTCCACCTGTGGCAATTTCCCCTTTACCAAGTAAAATATACTTGCCAAGCTGAATATCTCTCGCACAGATTGCCAAAGTAGGTTCACACACCAAACTGGCTCTTAATTTCGTCATTTCACCTTCATACATATTGGGATTATTTTCATAAATATTTTCACTGGACATTAACTCTAATACGGCATCTCCTAAAAACTCCAGTCTTTCATTGTTTGCAAGTTTGCTCATTCGCATTTCATTTGCATAAGAACTATGAGTCAATGCCTGACATAGGTAGTTCTTGTTTTTAAAACAATATCCTATGTTTTCTTCAAACTCTTTAATAATATCTCGATTGATCATCCTGCTCCCATCCTTTCTTCATGCTATCAACCGAGTAGGCTGTCCGTATAAACAGACAGCCTACACATATACTTCAATATTCAACGCTTATCCAATCGCATTTTTAATCTGTTCCACTGCATCCCCCACAGTAACGATTTTCTCTGCGCTTTCATTATCGATTTCAATTTCAAATTCCTCTTCAATTCCCATGATGATCTGGAATACATCTAATGAGTCAGCACCAAGATCATCTACAAACGATGTCTCCATTGTAATCTCATCAGCATCAACATTTAATACTTCACTAATAATACTTTGCAACTTTTCAAATTCCATACTGTTCCGCCTTTCTTACTCATTATCTTGCAAAAGAATATTCTTTTTTATTTTCTCATTAATATCCTGTTCCTTAAATAAAGAACATTGGATGATTGAGTTCTTAATCTCTTTGCTGGTTGAACTTCCATGTGTCTTTACAACCAGTCCGTTTAATCCAAGTAACGGCGCTCCGCCATACTCGCTTGCATCAAACTGCTTCAATGTCTTCTTTAATGCAGGTAGTGCTAACATCGCTCCAATCTTACTCTTTACGGTGGACATCAGTCCTTCCTTGATACGACCAATCAACGCCCCACCTAATCCTTCGTAAAGCTTTAAGATAACATTTCCAACAAATGCTTCACACACAATAACATCTGCTGCTCCGTTTGGAATCTCTCTTGCCTCAATACTGCCTATAAAGTTGATATCATTGCAATTTTTAAGTAAAGGAAATGTCTCTTTTACTAACATATTTCCCTTTTCCTCTTCTGCACCAATATTTACAATTGCCACACGGGGTTGCTTTACACCTACTACATTTTCCATGTATATAGAACCCATCTTTGCAAACTGTAACAGATGAGAAGGTCTCGCATCTACGTTTGCCCCACAGTCAATCAACAATGAAACACCTTTTGTCGTAGGAATAAGTGGTGCCAACGGTGCTCTCTCCACACCTTTAATACGTCCTGCAATCAACTGTCCACCGACTAAAATAGCTCCGGTACTTCCAGCTGATACAAAAGCATCTGCCTCTCCTTTTTTCACCATGTTCAAAGCAACACAGATAGATGAATCCTTCTTTTTACGGATTGCCATTACCGGCGCCTCATCATTGGTAATAACCTCTTTTGCATCCACAACGTGAATACGTTCCTGGTCATAGGAGTACTTTTTTAATTCCTCATTAATTCGTTCTTCTTGTCCTACAAGAAATACTTCTATCTGCTGTTTTTCGCTGACAGCTTCTACTGCACCTTTTACAACCTCACCTGGAGCATTATCTCCCCCCATGGCGTCAAGTGCTACTTTAACTTTTTCCATACAAATCTCCTCATATACGCAGTACCGCCATATTTTGAATAGTTACCTACCCAAAGTCAAATATACTAGATATCATATGAAAAATCAACTACTAATTACACATTCTTCGTATAGAAAAATGAATGTATCGCTTGGAAGCCTAATTTCTTAGGTTGTACCATCTGTTCCGTACTTCCGACAAACAATACAGCCCCCGGTTTTAAAGCATTGTTAAACTTATTGTAAATCTCTGTTTTTGCCTCTTCTGTAAAGTAAATCATAACATTTCGACATACAATTAAATCACACTGACTTGGATAATCATCTTTCAACAAATTGTGCTGTTGAAACCTAACTCTGTTTTTAATTTCTGAAGAAATGGCGTAAGATTTCTCCCCCACCTGTTCAAAGTATTTATCAATAAATTCCTTTGGTAATCCCTTAATACTCTTATCTGAATAAATACCGGCTTTTGCCTGTTCAATGACCTGCTTGTCAATATCTGTGGCAAGAACCTCAATTTTTTGAAGTGGCATAAATTTTGTCAACAACATAACCAAAGAATATGGCTCATCTCCCGTAGAACATGCCGCGCTCCATACTTTCAGCTTCCCTCCAGTCTTTTTCAAAATATCAGGCAAAACACTTTGCTCTAACAATTTCCACTGATCCGGATTTCTCCAGAATTCCGATACGTTAATCGTAAGACAGTTAATAAACTCCTCGTACTTATCTCTGTCCGTCTTTAGCAATCGGATATAATCCGTATACGTACTAATTCCGTTTTTTCCAATGAGCGTATCAATTCTACGCTTCATCTGGCGTTCTTTGTAGCAATGCAGGTCTATCTTCGTCAGCTGCAAAACCTCTTTTTTAAACCCTTCGTAGCTTTCCTCCATAATCGTATGCCCCTTTCCAATATTATCATAACATCCAAGACTCGCTTAATACTTTGCCTTGACTATGGACCCTTTTTTGTTACTGTTTATACCCGTCCAGTAACCTTTTTAACACCTGTCTAATACCCAAATCTTTCTAATTCTATTCTACCTAATTTGTATGATTTTTTCAATACTAATACATAATAAAGAACTTTCATTAAAGTAAAAATTTGCCACAAGAACAAAGAGTTTTGCTTGAAAAACTCTAGCGCGACCGCGGTATTGCGCAGCAATTAACTCCATCTCCGCGGTCTGTGCATCCTCGCGGAGCGTTTTTGTGTAATAGGAAATTGCATCGCAATTTCCTATTACACAAAAAAGAGAGGTCTTTTGACCTCTCTTATCTATCTTTTACGTAAGATTATTCTTCTGTTGTTTCCTCAGCAGCTTCTTCTGTAGCATCACCATCTGTTAATGCTTTAACGCTTAAGCTGATTTTCTTATCATCTCCGTTGAAATCAACAACCTTAGCTGTTACTTCATCACCAATCTTTAATACATCTGCTGGCTTTTCAACGTGATCTCTAGAAATCTGAGATACGTGTAACAATGCATCAATACCTGGCTCTAATTCGATGAATGCACCAAACTCAGTCATTCTTGCAACTTTACCAGTTACTTCCTGACCTACAGCATACTTCTCAGCAGCTGAAATCCATGGGTTCTGATCATCAAACTTCAAGCTAAGTGCAATCTTCTCTCCCTGAATGTCTTTGATAAGAACTTTAACAACGTCTCCAACCTTGAATAACTTCTTAGGGTTTTCAACACGTCCCCATGACATTTCTGAGATGTGTAATAATCCGTCTGCTCCACCTAAATCGATGAATGCACCGAAATCAGTTACATTCTTAACTGTACCTTCTACTGTATCTCCAACAGCGATCTTAGCAAACAATTCAGCCTGCATTTCTTTCTTCTTAGCAACTAATAACTGCTTACGATCACCGATGATTCTTCTTCTCTTAGGATTAAATTCTGTGATAACGAACTCAATTTCCTGTCCAGCATACTTAGAAAGGTTCTTTTCATAAGTATCTGATACAAGACTTGCAGGAATAAATACTCTTGCTTCGTCGATAACAACACTTAAACCACCATCTAATACGTTAGCAACTGTTGCCTTAAGTACTTCCTGATTGTTAAATGCTTCTTCAATTCTCTTATTACCTTTTTCTGCAGCTAATCTCTTATAAGTTAAAACTACCTGACCTTCGCCATCATTTACTTTAAGAACTTTAGCTTCCATAGTATCGCCAACGTTTACAACAGTTGTTAAGTCAATGTTTGGTGTATTACTGTATTCGTTTCTAGTAATAATACCGTCTGCCTTATAACCGATATTTAAAACGATTTCATCTTCTTTAACGCTGATGACTGTCCCTTCTACAATCTCACCATTGTGGATTGTTTTTTCGTATTCTTCTAACATTTGTTCAAAGCTCTGTTCTGACATGCTATTTGAACCTCCTTAATAATATTATTTGGGGTTGATGCCCCTGCTGTAATACCTACGCTACGAAAAGATTGGAACAAGTCCATATCTAAGTCAACAAGTGTCTGTATATAGTAAGTATTTTTACACTCTTTTTTACAGATTTCATACAACTTCTGTGTGTTGGAGCTTGTCTTGCCTCCAATCACAATCATAGCATCCGAAATCTTTGCCAACTGCATCGCTTCACTTTGTCTTACTTCTGTAGCATTGCAAATTGTATTTAAAGCAATTATATCATAACGCTTTTTTGAAATAATTTCAACTAAATCTTGAAATTTCTTGTAATTAAATGTCGTTTGTGATACTATACATACTTTTTTATCGGCAGGAGGCTCATAATTATTAGCCTCTTCCAACGTTTCTATCACCACAACATTTCCCTCTCCCCAGCCTTTGATTCCCTCAACTTCCGGGTGTTTTGCATTTCCGATGATAATAACTTCCTCGCCCTGTTCTGTATGTTCCTTCACAATGTTGTGAATTTTTTTAACAAAAGGACAGGTAGCATCTACAATACGAAGTCCCTGTTGTTCTAACAGGTCGTAGATTTCTTTTGACACACCATGGGAACGAATAATCATAGTTCCTTCATGTATCTGTTTTATTTCCTCAACGGTATTGACTACATGTACTCCTTTTTTTCTCAAATCTTCCACAACCTCTTCATTGTGAATGATAGGACCGTAAGTGTACACGTTTTCATGTTGTTCTGCTTCTTCGTAAACCATATCAACGGCTCGTTTCACCCCGAAGCAAAATCCGGCATTTTTCGCCAGTATAACCTCCATATTTCCCGTTCCTTTCTAACTATTTTAATTTTATAATAGCCGCCACTACCTCATCGATAGTCATATGTGAACTATCTATCAAAGTTGCGTCTTCCGCCTGTTTTAACGGAGCAATTTCACGGTTCATATCCTGCTCATCTCTGGCTATGATATCTCTCTCAATTTCATCCCTGTCGCATGAAATACCTTTCTCACACAATTCTTTATATCGTCTGTTTGCACGTTCTTCTGAACTGGCGGTGAGATAAACTTTTACATCTGCATTTGGAAGTACATTTGTTCCAATGTCTCTTCCGTCCATGATAATATCATTTTCTTTTGCAAGATTTCTTTGAAGATCTAAAAGTTTAGCACGAACCTCAGATACTTTTGCCACAAAAGAAGCCATATTTCCCACTTCTTCCGTGCGAATAAAACTGCTGACATTCTCGCCATTTAACAACACCTGCTGTTCACCATCCACGTAAGCAAGTTTTACATCAACATTTTCCACTTCCTTGGCAACAGCCGCTTCATCTTTTGCCACATTATTTTGCAACATGTAATATGCAATGGCACGATACATAGCACCTGTATCTACATAGATAAAACTTAACTCCTTTGCCACTTTTTTTGCAATTGTACTTTTTCCGGCTCCTGCCGGTCCATCAATAGCAATATTAAAACCCATGTTTATTTCTCCTTTACTTCTGTCCCAGCTAAATAGGCTGTTGACCATGCAATCTGTAAATTATACCCTCCGGTAAGTGCATCAAGATCAAGCACCTCGCCGATAAAATATAGACCTTCCACCAAAGTTGATTCCATAGTGCTTGGATTGATTTCTTTTACGGAAACGCCACCTTTTGTAATGATAGCTTCATTGTAGCCGCGCATGCGTTCCACATGAAGTTCCATATTTTTAAGGAGACGCACCACACCCAGACGTTCCTCTTTTGTAATGGAATTGATTGGTTTTTCCGGATTGATACCTGATAATTCAACAATCACCGGTATCATCTTCTTTGGCAGCAATTTATCCAATCCGTTTTTAAACTGTTTATTCTTCATTTCTGAAAAATCTCTTAAAATCCGGTCATCAAGCTGTTCCTCGCTAAGTGCAGGCTTTAAATCAATATAAGCCTTTATCTCTTCCCGATCCACAAAACTAGTCAGAAAACTACTGGCACTCAACACAAGAGGTCCGCTGATTCCAAAATGGGTGAACAACATTTCTCCAAAATCGTCATACACCTTTTTCTTTCCGGCGTATACTTTCAGAGATACATTTTTAAGTGAAAGCCCCTGAAGCTCTCTTACATATTCTTCTTCAATCTGAAACGGTACTAATGACTGATAGAGTTTCGTCACTTTATGTCCAAGTTCCTTTGCAAAACGATAACCGTCTCCGGTAGAACCAGTGCTAGGATAAGACATACCTCCTGTTGCCACGATTACTGCATCCGCAGGCAGCATTTCTTTCTTACCTGCGATTATAACTCCCACAGCTTTTCCGTCTTTTTCCACAATCTTAGTTACTTCTGTGTTAAAAGAAATATCCACCTTTAATCGCTGCAATTCCCGATGCAACGCATTGATTACATCCGAGGATTTATCAGAAACAGGAAATACCCGTTCACCACGTTCTATCTTCGTCTTACAGCCTAACTCTTCAAAAAATTGTATGGTCTGCATGTTATCAAATCCATAAAACGCACTGTACAAAAACTTCCGGTTAGAAATCACATTTGCAAACAAATTATCCATATCTGAGGCATTTGTAATATTACATCTACCTTTTCCCGTAATATATAATTTTTTTCCCAGTTTTTCATTTTTTTCAAGCAACCGAACCTGATGTCCATTTCTCGCTGCAAAAATCGCAGCCATCATTCCGGCAGCACCGCCGCCAATTACGATTACCATATTATTTTTTCTCCTTCAATACATCTTTATTCTTAACAATGTAATCTACCAAAGAAATTACAGTCAATATCAAAGAAGCATAAATGAAAAACTGCTCCACGTAAAACACAAAATCCCATGGAAAATGTACGATTAGCAAAATCGACATAATCATCTGGAACACCGTTTTGAATTTTCCCCAATAGCTTGCAGCAATTACGATACCATTGTCAGAAGCCACAAGACGGAAACCACTTATGGCAAACTCTCTACTGATAATCACAATAGCAATCCATGCAGGAAAATGTAGTTCCGGCAAACTGACAAAACAAATCAAAGCGGCTCCCACTAGCAATTTATCTGCCAATGGATCCATAAACTTTCCAAAATTGGTTACTAAATTGTATTTTCTTGCAAGATGACCATCCAAACTATCTGTAATACACGCGATAGAAAAAACTGCCACTGCAATATAATTGTTATAAGGAATTTGTGGAACCAGCATGAATACAACAAAAACTGGTATCAAAATAACACGTAATATTGTTAATTTGTTAGGTAAATTCATTTTCTCACCAATGTGATTTTACTCACACTTATCCTTTCTTTTCACAAATTAAATATTTGAAAACTCAAACCATAACCTTTCGTGTATAACATTAATGTAATTTTTTTGATAAACGGTTTATTGAAATTACACAGATTGTTACACTCTGATATTATTCCCAAACAGCCTCACCAATAAGGTCATACCCTTTGGCATCTGTAACCTGTGCTGTGATCATTTCACCTGAAATCAATTCATGTCCGCAATGAACAAATATGTAGCCATCTACGTTTGGTGCATCTTTGTAGGTTCTTCCAATGTATACATCATCCTCAGGAAGCTTCCCTTCAATCAACACCTGTACTTTGCGATATAGCATATCTTCTGCAGCCTCAAATGCGATTTTTTGCTGTACTTCCATAATCTCATTTCTTCTCTGCTCTTTCACTTCTTCAGGTACCTGATCCGGGAAATCTGCCGCCGGTGTATCTTCTTCTGCCGAATATGCAAACACACCAAGTCGGTCAAATTTCATCTCCTTAACAAATTCTAACACCTCTTCGTGATTTTTCTGTGTCTCACCTGGAAATCCTGAAATAAGTGTAGTTCTAAGACAAATATCTGGAATTTCTTTTCGTAATTTTGTCACCATATCAATGATTTCCTGCTTATTTGTCCATCTTCCCATGCGACGAAGAATATCATCTGCGCCATGCTGAATAGGAATATCCAAATAATTACAAACCTTTGGTTCGTTTTTAATCGTCTGAATCAGTTCATCCGTAATTTCCTCCGGATAACAATACAAAATGCGAATCCATTTTATGCCTGGAATTTCACCTAACTTATGCAGTAACTCCGGAAGTTTCTTCTCTCCGTACAAATCTTTTCCGTAAAGAGTAGTTTCCTGAGCAACTAAAATCAACTCTTCCGTTCCTTCCTTTGCAAGATTGGTTGCTTCTTCCACCAAACGCTCCATCGGCACACTTCTGTAATGCCCCCGCACAGTAGGAATAATGCAATAGGTACAGTTTTTATCGCATCCTTCTGCAATCTTTAAGTAGGAATAATATCCACCGGTGGTATTGATACGCTTTGCATCTACTACCGGCAAATAATTTACATCCCGAAACGTCTCCGTAGTTTTTCCATCTAGTGCCTGTTCTACCGCATCACAAATATTCTCAATACTCATAGTACCAAGAATGGCATCTACTTCTGGCATTTCTTCTAAAATCTGCTGTTTATAGCGTTGTGCCAGACACCCGGTAACAATAAGTGCTTTTAACCGTCCTGTTTCCTTCAGTTGTGCCATTTCAAGAATCGTCTGGATACTCTCCTCTTTGGCATCACCAATAAAACAGCAGGTATTTACCACAACCACATCTGCCTGATACTCATCATCTGTAATTTCGTAATTCTTTTCTCTTAGCAATCCCAGCATAACCTCACTGTCTACCAGGTTCTTATCACATCCAAGAGATACAAACAAAATCTTCATACATGTTTCTCCTGTATTTTACTATTTTTGAAGTTTTACTGCTTCCACACAATTGTTCATAAGCATGGCAATCGTCATAGGACCAACACCGCCAGGTACCGGAGTAATAGCTGATGCAACCGGTTCCACATCATCAAAATCCACGTCTCCACACAGTTTATTATTTTCATTTCTGTGAATACCTACATCAATTACCACTGCACCATCTTTCACATATTCTTTTGTGATAAACTTTGGTTTACCAATGGCTACCACTAATATATCGGCTCTTTTTGTCACTTCTTTCAAATCTTTGGTTCTTGAGTGACAAACAGTTACAGTTCCATTTTCTCTAAGTAATAACATGGAAATCGGTTTTCCTACAATGTTACTTCTACCAATAACGACACACTCTTTTCCTGCAATTTCAATGCCGGAGCGTTTACACAACTGGATAATACCAGCAGGAGTACAAGACACAAAGCCCTCTTCTCCGATACTAAGCGCTCCCACACTGTACGGATGGAAACCATCCACATCCTTTTTCGGATCAATGGCACGAATTACCACATCCTCATCAATATGTTTTGGCAAAGGAAGCTGCACTAAAATACCATTTACATCTTCTCTTTCATTTAATGTCTTTATAAGGGAAAGTAATTCTTCCTGCGTCACACTCTCTTCTAATTCATATGCAAGGGAGCGAATTCCAATATATTCACAAGCCTTCTTTTTGTTTCCAACATACACGCTGGATGCCGGATCATTTCCCACCTGAATAACAGCCAAGCAAATGTCAATTCCCTGTTCTTTATATGCTTCAACTTTTACTTTTAATTCGTCTTTAATTTCAGTTGATATCTTTTTTCCATCAATTCTTAATGCCATACCATCGCTCCATTCTGCTGTGTAACAGCTGATTTTAATGTAAACCTTTCACTTTTTATCACTCGTGATAAGTATACCTTCTCATATTCTATAACAGAAATGTTTCGTTGAAAAGAGGAAATCTTAGAAATCGAACAATTATTTATAAATTAATACAAAGCTACACACAAAATCAATCACTCTCACAGGTCCGTCTTTTCCTGCACAACTACAAACGAAAGTGGTTTTACAGTAAAACACATACCCCCAGTCCACTTAACCGGGGGTATTTTCTACCTATTCTTCAGACTGCAATAATCCAGGTTTCATATCCATCTTCCTGAAGAACTCTTTCAATCCGTTTTGCCTGATTCATGTCTTTGAAATTTCCTACCCACACCGCATAATAACCATTTACCATGCCAATTTTCACCGTATATCCCATGCTAATTAGTTCGTTTGCCAATCTTTTTGCATTTTCTTCATTTCGAAACAAACCAACCTGAATAGTATAATAGTAAGATGATGCCTGATTATTTATAACTCTATTAATAGAATCTGCAATCGACTCTGCAATTGCCTCAAAGTTCTCATCAAAAATTAGATTGTCTTTATCCGTATTGATAAATCCAGTCTCAATAAGCACTGCCGGAATATTGGTTCGTTTTAAAACTGCCAGATTATTTCTCACACTGATACCCAAATTGTCAAATCCCACATTTTCCAATCCTTTATTGATTTCATTGGCAAGTTTTTCTTTCACATCCCCCTCATTGTAAATCAGTGTCTGCACACCGGAATATTGATTATTGTCCGGGCTTGCATTTCTATGAAACGATACGAAATAATCTGCACCGGAAGCATTGGCTATCTTCGCTTTCTCAAGAGGAGAATCATACACATCCTGTGTTCTGGTATAATCCACTCCAATCCCCTTATCCTCCAGTTTTTTTCCTACTGCCAATGCCAATTTCAGATTGTCATCTTTTTCTTTTCGTCCATTGTACATCGCTCCGTTATCCCATCCGCCATGCCCTGCATCTAAGATTACTGTAGCCATATTACACAACCTAAACTCTTTTTGTTATATTATGTGGCAAAAAAGAATATGTTACTGTTCCAAAACTCCAGTGAAACTGCCAATCGTGTTGTATAACCACATGTCAGCTTGCTGACACCACCATGAATAAAAGTGGGTTTTATTACACATAAAGGGCTATGGAGACTGCTCCATAGCCCAAAATAATTTCTATACAAGTTTTTCTTAGAAAAAATTATACACGATTATAGTTGATCAAACATCCCTTAAGAATGATTTCTCTCTCATCATCGGTAAGTTCTCCCATGTTAAGTTCGAATTCTTTCATTCCCTTATTTACAACATATGCTTTAAATGTAGTTGCTTTATTCTTAATTGCATCTGCAACACCCGGGATAAAGATGTAATCTCCGTTTGCAAATGGAAGTTCTTCATTTGGATAAATGAATGGCAACATACCCCAGTTAATAAGGTTAGATCTATAACGCTTTGTAGCGTACTCTTTTGCAATGTTAGCCCATCCACCTAGAACTTTCTGACATGATGCAGCCTGCTCACGAGCTGAACCATCACCTGGTTTTACAGCGTAAATTGTACTTCCTACACCTGTATTTGTCTTGTCAACACCATCAAATTTACCTTTGATAGCTTCCATAATCTCTTTGATTTCAGGCAATACCTCAGCCATGCACTCACCATTTTCTCTTGCAACTTCTGCTGCATGAACTTCTTTTGCACGTCCTACGTATGCCGGATCCTTTCTTGACAATGCAAACTCTGCCAAACCAATTGGGTTTGAACGGTATGATGAAGTCTCTCCTGAAGGAATTAACTCATCTGTAGTTGTAACAGGATCATGAATCTCAGAAACAACCTTGATTACCATATTGTCAGTCAATGCAACCATTGCAGGCCAGTCCTTAATGTTTGGTCCAAACTGGATTTCAACAGAAGGATCCGCTACACCCTTGCTGTCAAATACACGGTTTTCGTAAATAGTCTTATCAAAGAAATATTTTGGCTTGCTAAAGTTTACATCAATATCTGTTGCAGGTGTCAAATATCCCTTGTTTGCTGCTGTTGCTGCAATAGAACGAGCATCCATAAGAGCAACCGAAGAAATCTGACCATTCTGTAGCTTAGAACCTTCACGGTTAGGGAAGTTTCTTGTAGAATGACGGATACTAAATGCATTATTTGCAGGTGTATCTCCGGCACCGAAACATGGTCCACAGAATGCAGTCTTCATAACAGCTCCTGCTCCCATAAGTTTTGCTGCTGCACCATTCTTAATAAGTTCCATATATACTGGCATACTTGCTGGATATACGCTAAGAGTAAATGCATCTGAACCAATGCTTGCTCCTGCTAAAATATCTGCTGCATCACAGATATTTTCAAATCCACCACCGGCACATCCGGCAATGATTCCCTGCTCTACATATAATTTACCATTTTTAATCTTATCTGTAAGTTTGAAATCAACCTGTCCGTCTAAACTTACTAAAGCCTTCTTTTCACAATCGCGAAGTACATCCTCAAGGTTTGCATTTACTTCTTCGATTGTGTATGTGTTACTTGGGTGGAAAGGCATAGCAATCATTGGCTTAATTTTGCTTAAATCAACGTAAACCATTCCATCATAATATGTAACGTCAGCAGGTGCTAATTCCTTGAAATCAGCACTTCTTCCATGAATATCATAGAATTCCTTAATCTTAGAATCTGTTTTCCAAATAGATGAAAGGCAAGTAGTTTCTGTTGTCATAACATCAACACCAATACGGAAATCAGCACTTAACTTGTCCACTCCAGGACCTACAAATTCCATTACTTTATTATTAACATATCCATTTCCAAATACAGCTCCGATAATAGCAAGTGCAACGTCCTGTGGACCTACGCCCTTCACTGGCTCACCTGTTAAGTACACACCTACTACTCCCGGCATATTGATATCATATGTCTGTGATAATAACTGTTTTACAAGTTCAGGACCACCTTCACCCATAGCCATAGTACCTAATGCACCGTAACGAGTATGACTGTCAGATCCTAAAATCATCTTTCCACCACCTGCAAGCATTTCTCTTGCAAACTGATGAATAACTGCCTGATGAGGAGGTACATAAACACCGCCGTATTTCTTTGCACAAGTAAGACCAAACATGTGATCATCTTCGTTGATTGTTCCACCTACCGCACATAAACTGTTATGACAGTTTGTAAGTACGTATGGAATTGGGAATTTCTCAAGTCCTGATGCTCTGGCAGTCTGAATAATACCTACAAATGTAATGTCATGAGATGTAAGTTTATCAAACTTAATCTTTAACTTTTCCATATTTCCGGAAGTATTATGTTCTTTTAAAATGTTATAAGCCATAGTACCCTGTGCTGCTGCTTTCTTATCTGGCGCTGCACCTAATTTGCTTTGAAGCACAGCCTGGGCTTCATTATTGTCTTCAACAATCTCTGTTCCGTTAAGTAAATATACACCGTTATCGTATAATTTAATCATAACTTTCCTCCTAATAATATAATATAATGCTGAGAACAAAGCGTTTTTCTTATAGCATTTGTCCACAACGTATGCTCACTATCATGATAAATCACTATTTTACATGATAAATCACTGTTTCATTATAAGGTTTCACACCATAAAATGCAATCTATTCTTTATAAAAAGAATCTTTATTACCATAAGCTGGCAAAAATTTTCATCCGATGGGGTCAATTAATAAGTAACTCAAACTTCGCACATAAATTTTATCTATGCACCTTGAAAATTCAATATCTGGCATTTATTCAATTGTCAATGTTCAGTAAATTA
>CADBNB010000334.1 GCA_902795895.1 uncultured Lachnospiraceae bacterium
CAGTAAACCGATAATCCCGATGAAAATCATGATAATGTCTGCTGCTGTCATTCTTACGCACCTCCCTTCTCCTCACCGGCAAGCCGGCTATGTAGCTCGGGAGGCTACCACCTGTCATGGGTACTCTATGTATAGCTATTGCTACACATAGAGCATTTTACTATGTTTTTCCTATACATTCAATATAATCTAACAATCCACATCACTCAAAATATTTCAAATCAATACGATTATCCTCCACCACTGTCTCCAATTCCTCCTCTGAAACCTTCCACATGCTGTAACTGCGAGGTCTTGGTTCATCGTATCCGGTAACACTCTCTTGCTTTGATGCCCATGGATCACCATCATATTTTGCCCCGGCTGCAATAGCTTTAGAGCAGTCAAGTACACTTTCTCCACCTACAGAGAGGATTACATCAACATCATTTTCCTTACAAAGCTTCACCCCATCAAGTACACTTGGATCATACTTTGGATTTGGCTGAATACCTGATAACTCTACGATTTCAAAATCCTTAAGTAGCTCCTTCACCTTGTCATAAAGCCCAATCTTCTTTATGCTTCCGCCACCATAGGTAAGAAGAATCTTTTTTCCATAACGGTTCATAACTTCAGGAAGTTTCTCTACAACTCCCTGTCCAAAAAATAATCTTGTTGGTGTACAATACTCAAAATTTTGCATGTTCGTTCCTCCTTATTCCTTCTGCTCCTTCGGATCCTGATACTTAATAACCTTGGCAGGGACACCAACAACAACCGCATAATCAGGTACATCCTTTGTTACAACTGCTCCAGCAGCAACTACGGCATACTCGCCGATAGTCACACCAGGACAGATGGTTACATTCATACCAAGCCAGGCATTCTTCTTTACAAGAACCTTTCCATAGGTATACTTTGTATGGCGTTCGTTCATATCATGATTAATAGTTGCAATTCTAAGTCCCGGCGCAGACATCGCCCCGTCTTCAAACTCAATCCCACCGGATGCTGATAGAATAGCCGAATGATTAATAAACACATTCTTTCCAAATTTAACTCTGTTTCCAAAATCACAGATAAATGGAGTAAGAATCCTTACATCAATCCATTAGACTTCAGCCAGCTTTCAATCTGACCATCCGCACTATTTACACCGCTTCCATTAAGCTGAAGTCCTATCTTTACTTCTGCTGTAGGACAAAGCTTCTTTATATCAGACTCACTGGAACCCATTCCACTTCCTTCATTGGTACATAGAGGAAGAATTGTCTTTCCTGAAAAATCAAATGCCTCAAGGAAAGTGAATACCGCCATAGGCATTGTTCCCCAGTAATTTGGATATGCAAGGATAACCGTATCATACTGATCAATACTGTCCAGAAGTGATACAAGTTCCGGTCTTGCATTCTCTCTCTTATGAACCTTAGCCTCTTCAATGCAAGTGTTATAGTCCTTGGCATAAGGTGTCTTCATTTCAATCTTAAATACATCTGTGTCAATGCGGTCTTTAATCTTACCTATAGCAACTTCGGTGTTGCCAACTTCGATGTACTTCATTGAACCGCCAAAATAGTTTTCATCTGCTCTCGAAAAGAAAGCAATCAGTGTTTTTGCCATAGCCTGTCTCCTCAATCTTTCTTAATGTTCACAACATCCCATGAAAGGACACCTGTTTTTACTGCTTCTTCATATCTGGATATCTTGTAATTGAGCCTGTCCATAGTAGCCTGATATTTATCCAGGTTCTTCTGCACTTCCACACGAGCCTCCATTAAAAGATCTCGTCTTGCTGTTATGGTTGAATCGCCCTCCTGGAAAAGCTTCACATACTCAATCAACATTTCCACTGGAACTCCGGCACTTCTCATACAGACGGCATTCTCAACCCACTTGATATCCTCTTCAGAATAATCTCGAATGCCACCCTTTGTTCTGTTCACCTCTGGGATTACACCTACTCGCTCATAATAGCGAAGTGTATCGGGAGTAATATCGAATTTTTTACACACTTCCTTAATTGTCATGGCATTTCTCCTATCTCAAATCGATTTGTTTTTGGTACCTTATGTCTGCATTATACTCCTTGGAGTTAACTCCAAGTCAAGAGTTTTTTCAAAAAAATAATCGAGTAGGAGGAATTTCTCTCAAATGAGAAATTCCGACCTCTCACACCACCGTGCGTACCGTTCGGTACACGGCGGTTCAATCAACTTAGCAAGTAACACTCTTTTCGGTGTAGTAATCTAACATTGAGACCAATCCAAATGAGGTCAGTCTTTTCTTTGTAATTGCATAATGTAATGCACCTCTTTGACATACATAAGCAATTCTTGCACCTGTGTATGCAGTAGACCATGCATATTTTCTGCTAACTCCAAGTTACTAATGCCTCATTGCATTCTCCTACCAAACAGTCAAGCATTTGTTCAACATTCTCTCCTGCTTTTTCTAAATACCCATCTGTATAACAATAAAATACATCTTGTTCAGTCATGAACACCATTAAATTTTCTCTACAAGCAACTCCTACAGGATACACTGTTTCATTAATATCATACTCTTCCAGTAACTCTTCAAAATATGCTTTATCCAAATTGCATCCTAGTGCTTTTTCTGGGATAAACTCCAAATTTTCTTTTCTTTCATCATCTTCAAAGACAAGCATACCGTATATAGTCAAAAAATCTTCCACATTCTTCGGCATGACAAGCCCAACCTTCTGATACGCATCTTTAATATTAGATATATCTATTGTTCTTTTTTCATCCCAACCAGCTTTTTCTAATCTCTCCTCTGTCACTTTTTCCATAATATTAACATTCCTTTCAATCCTATTGTTTTGGGAATAAACATCCTTCAAATGTCACTTGGCAATTTCGACACGGCAAAGTTATATCGTCAATATCTCTTTACACTTTTTTCTCAAGGATGTTTGAGTTACGCTACATCCTGTAAAGA
>CADBNB010000335.1 GCA_902795895.1 uncultured Lachnospiraceae bacterium
CATTCTTTCCCTCCTATACGCAAAAGAATCCAATATACTTCTGTTAAGTATATCGGATGCTTAAATTTTTGACAAGGTATCCTTTTTAATACCTTCCCCTCCGTCAATTCCTTCTAAATTCAAAATAATACAAATACACATCCTCTAGATTTGCCTCTGCCTCATAACATTCATATTCTTTTGGCATTTCATCTGTAATAATTTTTACTAAAAAACCATCCTCTTTGTGTCGGATATTGCTGATAAGATATTTATTTTGCAAATTTTTTAGCTGTTCTTTCTGACACGCAACCTCATATACATATGGTTCCACACTTTCAAGTAAGTCATAGGGTTTTTCTTGTCTTATCAGTTGTCCATTTTTCAAAAGAAGGATTTCTTTTGCTATGGCTTCCACATCCGAAACAATATGTGTAGCTAACAGAATGATTTTATCTTCCGCAATCTCACTAATAAAATTTCTAATCTTTATTCTTTCCTGGGGATCCACTCCGGCTGTGGGTTCATCCAGTATTAAAATCTTAGGATCGTTTAATAATGCCTGTGCTAATAAAACTCTTTGTTTCATTCCACCGGACAATTTCCCTACCGGTTTGTACCGCACATCTGTAAGAGATACGACCTGCAATAATTCATCCACTCTTTTTTTTGCCTTCTTTTTGGGGATTCCCTTTAAGCATGCCATATACATCAAAAATGCACCTACTGGCATATCCCCATAATATCCCTGCTGTTGTGGCATATATCCCAACATGTTTCGATATTCTTTTCCCAATGTTAAAATATCTGTTCCGTCATACAATATATTTCCCTGCTGTCTTTTTAGATTGTCCGTTAACAGCTTGATCAAGGTACTTTTTCCTGCCCCATTGGGGCCTAATAATCCGTATATCCCTGATTCCAACTGCACATTGATATCCTTCAATGCAACCTTCTCCCCATAATTTTTCGTAATATTTTGTAACTTTAGTTCCATCTTTTCCACTCTCCAATTCTCGCAACCATATATGTACACAGAAAGAGCACAATATAGCGTAATATATAACTTCCCACCAAAAACGTCCTCATTGTACATCGAGCAGGAAATTGTTCGAACTGACTAAGACTTTGTACAGGTGCCTGCAATCCTTCGATTCCATATAATTTTGACACATTTAGAATCTCAAAGAAAAACATGAAACTGCATACAACAAAAGTAAGAACCGCAATAGTATTTCTTTTTACTTTACGTAGATCTTCCTTTCCATTGGTAGTTGCAAATATGACCGGAAGCATTCCATTTCTTCTCTCAAACCGAAATATAAAACTACATAAAAAGAACAATCCCAATGGAAAAACAATTGCTTTTGAATTTCCTGTTTGCTGAAAACCTAATAAGTATGCATAGGCTCCTTCTTTGATATACCAGCCATCAATTCCTTTCTCTTCTTTTAATTGTTTTAAATATTCTGTTTTTTCCGACAATATTTTATAAGTTTCCATGGTATCTGCATAGGATTGGTATTTCACCAGAGCTGCCAGATAGCCATCTTCTGATAACTCTTTGTTGTTATATAATTCCATGGCCTGCTTATATTCCTTTTCTGCTTTCTTTATGGTTTGGTTCATTTCATCTAATTCGGCTTCACTTTCTGTTGTTATCGTTCCACTATGACGCACAACAAAATCCATTACATTTTGTTGTGCAACTGAAAATGAAATGGAGGTGTAATCTAATGTTCGATATCCCCAAAAGCATAAAAGAACGAAAATCAGCCATCCTTTTTGGAATAATAAAGTTTTACATAATTCCATTCCCAATAAAGATTTCTCTTCCATCCATTTGCTGAAAATAGCATATTTCTTCTCTTTCCATTTTTCAAATTGACTGCACATGATCTTCTTTGAACTGTTGGGATAACGAAACATAGTAACAAGATTGGTAATCAGAAACGTACAGCCAATTCCCATTCCTAATATTACTTCTATCATTGTCTGTTTGTTCATAAGAGACTTGCCAATCCAAAAGTTCTTATATTCAAAAAATCCAAATTCCTGTTGTAAGAGATAAAACAGATTGATATATTTTAATACCGCGAATAAACTTGTCTCATCAATGACCTTATATAACCCATATTCCACAATGAATACCAATGCAAAAAATGCACTTCCCCATAGTTTTGTCTGAACCAACATTCGTAAACTAAACAGCAGAAAACCACAAAAAATATTAATGATACATTGCATACCAACATAGAAAATAAGAACCTGCCAAATGGATTGCACACCGATATAATCTCGAAATATTTCCAATGACTGTATGGAATAGAAAAATATATCAAGACCTTCCTTTGGATGCATGCTTAAATAACAAACGCTCAAAAAAATGCCATAACAGATAACCGTAAATCCGACTGTTGTCAAAGATAACGCACTAAATTTTCGGATACAAAATTGTAATCGTCCCTTTTTGCAGGAAAAAATCAAACCTTCCATTCCCTCTGATTGCTTTTCAGACAATAAAAAAGCTACTAGCAATGTAAATAGCAATGTCACAAATCTTATTGGTGAATATGTAAAAAATGTGACCAAACATCTTCCATCGAATGTTCCAAGTGAAATATCCTCCATTTTTTCATAATCTTCTTTTGTTTTTTCAATATTTTTTGTTGCAAAAGAATCCTGCTGTGCAAAAACACTAATTTGCTTCAAACTTCCTGCACTTTGTAATATACCTTGTATATAG
>CADBNB010000336.1 GCA_902795895.1 uncultured Lachnospiraceae bacterium
AGCTTTGATGAATGCACCGGCTGTTATGTTAGCGGATGAACCGACGGGGAACCTTGATCAGAAAAATAGTCAGGAAATCATGAGTTTACTTCGCAAATCCAATGTACAGTTTAATCAGACATTGATTATGATTACTCATGATGAAAATATTGCCTTACAGGCAGACCGTATCATTGCTATTGAAGATGGAAAAATCATCAGAGATGAGGTGTTGAAGTCATGAAAATAATACATCAATTTACTTTAAGAACATTAATGAAAAATAAAATGAGAACCTTTGTGACCATTATCGGTATTGTATTGGCAACCGCATTGTTCACTGCAGTATTAGAAGGCTGGTATAGTGTTCAAAATTATATGATGGACTATGAGACTGCTAAAAATGGTAGTTGGACCAATCGTTTTGAAAACGTATTGGAAGATGATGTGGACAAGGTTACTTCCATTGCACATGTGAATGATTATACGAAAATTCAAACCTTAGGTTACTCGAAAATACCTGATACGGGACAATTACCATATTTATGTGTAAGACAATTACAAAAGAATTATGAGCAGTTTATGCCAAAGTTGGAAATCATAGAAGGAAGAATGGCTGAAAATGATGGAGAGCTTGTTGTAACAAATTTTTCTGTGGGTTCAGAAATGGAAAATATAAAAATTGGTGATACAGTAACATTGAAAATTGGAGAACGTGTTGGAAAAGATGGCAACAAAAAATATGGTGCAATAGAACATAATATCATTGAGAATAAAGACGAGGTGAAATACGAGCTTACGGAACATTTGGAAAATCTTCACACAAAAACATATACGGTAGTCGGTATAAGTAGTGAGTTAGATGTGGGTGAGTATACAAATAATTGTTTGTTAGGTGGTTTTGATGTTTATACAGTAGGGGAAGAGAAAGGCATTATTACTGATATTTATGCTCATGCAGATCAGTTATCCCATGCGAAACAAATATCAAAGGATATCATGAAAATTTATAATGCTAATCCTGAATATATGAATATAGTTTGTGATTATAGAGAAAGTGATACATTACACGACAATCTTTTAGAGTTTTCTGGAGTAGGGCAGAGTACTTCTTTTATGACTATGATTTATTCCGTGTGCGCAATTTTAATCGGCATTGTTATGGTTGCATCCATTGCCTTGATTTATAATGCATTTGCCATATCTGTCAGTGAGAGAACTAAATTATACGGATTGTTGCGTTCCATTGGTGCTACTAAGAAACAAATTCGTGCCAGCGTATTATTTGAAGCAGGGGTATTGTGCCTGATTGGTGTTCCTTTAGGAATTTTGGTAGGATTAACAGGAATAGGAATTACTTTGTACGCTGTGGATGGCTGGTTTCATCTGTTGATTGGAACTGAACTCAATGTGCATCTTAGTTTGGCAGTGAGTCCGGTATTTCTAACAGTCGTAACCGCACTTTCTATTGTGACTGTTTTGATTTCAGCATTTTATCCTGCAAGAAGAGCCGTAGCTATCACGATTATTGACACACTTCGTCAAAACAGAGATATTAAGATTCTTAAGAGAGTTTTTCGAAAGGGAAAGCTTTCTTATAAACTGTTTGGATTTTCAGGGATGCTGGCAAAGAAATATGGAATGAGAAATCCTAGAAAGCAAAGGACTATCGTTGCTTCTCTTTCTATCAGTATTTTGTTATTTATGACGGTATCATCGTTTGTAGCCTATTTGGAAGCATCTACAAGCGGTATTGAGAGTAAGGCAAGTTATGATGTGTTTTATAGTAATAGTAATGATGTAATGTTTAAAGAAGATTATATTGACCGTGTAAAAAAAGTGTTAGAAAAGGTTAAGGAAGTGGATCAGCTTTCTTATAGCTTCAATGCATATGGCTTTCTTGTTTCTAAGGAAGCTGATTTAAATACGAATAAATTGGTGGAAACTGTTAGTGATAAAGCAATCGTTCAAATGAAGGTATTTTTTGTGGAAGATGAAAACTACAAAGAATTTCTGAAAAGGGAAGGATTAAGTCTTGATAAATATATGAGTACAGATCAGCTTTGTCCGGTTTATGATGACAGTTATAATTTTTACGATGAAAATTTAAAGAAAAGGATCTCCGGACATTATTTAAAGGAACAAGGTTTGGAAAATGCAAATTGTTATTGCATTAAATATAAGGACAGCGAGGAATGTAAAAACTTAGACTTTTATGGTGCTCATCTGAATGAAAATGGGGAACCATATGTAAAGGTGTATGAAATTAAGACAGAGGATGGAACGGATGATAAAGATGAGGAAAGAACAGCAAAAGAGATGTCGCAAACATTGGATTTAGCAGCTGGCCATAGAATTGACGGGTTATATCCATTAGGTGTTTCGGATGATAAACGTGATGATGAGATTAACGTGTTTTTACCATTTTCAGCATGGAAAACAAATTTTCAAAAAATTCCATTAAAGTACAATTTATTCTTTGGAATGAAGGCAAAACAACATAAGCAATTAGTGGATAAATTGTCTGGGAATGAGATTTTTGATGAAGATTTTTCGTTTACGGATGATGATAGTGATTATTTAAGATGTTACGGAGATCAAATAGATAGTATGAGAAGTCAAGTTGCAATGATTGGTCTAATTAAAGTATTTTCTTATGGATTTTTGATTATTGTTTGTCTGATTATTGTAGCAAATATATTTAATACCATTTCTACCAATATTATGCTTCGCAGGCAAGAGTTTGCAATGTTGCAATCTGTAGGAATGTCAAGAAAATCCTTGAAGCAGATGTTGCGATATGAAAGTATGATTTACGGAGTGAAAGCACTTATTTTTGGATTACCAATTTCGTTTTTTGCTTCTTATGGAATTTATAAGGCATTAGGCAATGAATTTAGTTTTGACTTTTTTATTCCGATAGGTAATCTTTGTGAAGTAGTAGGAGGAATATTTGCAATTGTATTTGCCAGTATGGTATATTCTAGAGAGAAGATTAAAAATGACAATCCAATAGAGACGTTAAGAAATGACATGATCTAAGTGTCAAGACCAAAAGAAAATTGGAAGCCAAAAGCAAACAATGGCACTTTATGAATGAAGAGGATGAAGGGAAAAAATAGCCGAGCAGAAATCATAATCATCGGATTATGTCAACACAACATCATTTTAAAGAGAGGTAAACAGATTTGCAGACAATATTATTGGTAGAAGATGATGAGGAGATTATCAGACACTTGACGAAATTTTTACAGGATGAACATTTTCAGGTGATTTCTGTAACAGGACAAAGGGATGCGTTAAAAGCAATCGAAGAAAAGGAAAGCATGATAGACCTGGTGCTTTTGGACATTTCTTTGGCTGAGGGAAATGGATTTGCAGTTTGTGCTGCGATAAAAAGTAACACGGATATTCCTGTTGTATTTTTG
>CADBNB010000337.1 GCA_902795895.1 uncultured Lachnospiraceae bacterium
TCGTTTAAAGAGAGCGAAAACATTGCTTAAGAATGGAAATATGACGGTAGAAAATATTTCATATGCTGTTGGTTATCCAAATGTTGAGCATTTTATCCGTGTATTTAAGAAAGAGTTTAACATGACTCCAACACAGTACAGAACTGCAAATCAGTAAAAAGGATGAGTGTATTTTAAAAAGTTAAAGAAAATAAAGTGTTTGGAATTCGCATATTAGAGACTTGGACAAACGAAAAACGCCTCGGCAAAAGCCGGGGCGTTTTGATTCGCTATTTCATTTTTTTGATTTGTTAATTGATAGAAAACCGCGCTTATCTCTCATCAATTGACTGATAATCAACGTGATATCCAATATATTTATAAGCCGGACGGATGATTTTATTTCCATTTACCAGCTCTTCCATACGGTGTGCGCACCATCCGGAAATTCTTGCAATGGCAAAGATAGGAGTAAATAACTCTTCTGGAATGCCAAGCATTGTGTAAACAAAGCCACTGTAGAAGTCAACATTTGCACAAACATTTTTGTGAACTTTATGACGGCTCATAATAAGCTCGCTGGCAATGTGCTCTACTCTGTCGTAGAAGTTAAACTCATCTGTAAGACCTTTTTCGCCTGCAAGCTTCTGGGCATATTTCTTAAGGATAACTTCACGAGGATCGGAAAGAGTGTAAACCGCATGTCCCATACCGTAGATAAGTCCTGATTTGTCAAATGCCTCTTTATTTAAAATCTTTTCAAGATATGCGGAAATCTCTTCTTCATCGCTCCAATCGGCAATGTGCGCTTTCATATCTTTAAACATTTCCTGTACTTTGATATTGGCACCACCGTGTCTAGGTCCCTTTAATGAACCGATGGCAGCAGAGATTGCTGAGTAGGTGTCGGTACCGGAAGAAGTAACTACATGGTTGGTAAACGTTGAGTTATTTCCACCACCGTGCTCTGCGTGTAAAATCAAAGCAACGTCCAATACTTTCGCTTCTAATTCTGTATATTTTCCATCCGGGCGAAGCATTAAAAGAATATTTTCTGCAAGAGAAAGTCCTTTTTGTGGCTTGCGGATTAAAAGTGTCTCACCCATTCTGAAGTGACGGTATGAGTGATAAGAATATACAGCAATCATCGGTAAACGGTTAATCAAACCTAAAGATTGATGGAATACATTTTTGGGACTAATGTCATCCGGATGGGAGTCGTAACTGTAAAGAGTCAATAAACAACGCTGCAATGCGTTCATGATATTTGGATGAGATGCCTTCATAATAACGTCACGAACAAAACGTCCGCTTAAGGTCTGAAATTCTTCCGAAACTTCAATAAAACGCTCTAACTCGTCTTCTTTAGGAAGTTTTCCAAACAAAAGAAGATATGAAGTCTCTTCAAAACCGAAACGACGTCCTTCCAAACCGTTAATCAAATCCATGACATTAACGCCCTGATAATAAAGGCGACCGTCGATAGGAACCTGCTCACCATCAATCGTGTCAAATGCCATAACGTCGGAAATCTCTGTCAGACCGGTAAGTACACCTTTACCGTTGCGGTCACGAAGACCTCTCTTAACATCGTATTTTTCGTAGAGGGAAGTATCAATGGTAGTACTTTTAATAATACGTTCCTCTAACATGTCCACGTCTTTACAGTGTGTGGAATCAATAAGTAAATTCATGAAATTTTCAGATGACATGATGTGTCCTCCTTTTTCTATATCAATCTTATAGGATTACAGTGTGAATGGCGAAATATTCGCTAATTTTAGTATATAGTATCGAGTAATAATTTGCAAGATGATGGAAATAATAGGAAAAGGTGAATGCAATCAGCACCCACCCCCTTGTGAATCAATTATTATTTCGCTTTGTTTTTCCAATTTGTTTTATGAACTGCGTAGCAGATAGCACCTACGAAAATAGCTCCTCCTAAGATATTTCCGATAGTAACATATGCGAAACATGGAATACTTGCCGGTGACAAAAGCTTGTCACACTGTTCAGCAGTAATACCGTAAAGCTCGCCGGCTTTTGCTACATAATCCTTGTTAGTTGCTGCAAGCATTCCTGCTGGAATATAGAACATATTTGCAACGCAATGCTCGAAACCACAAATAACAAATGCCCAGATTGGGAAGAAAATACCCCAAATCTTTCCGGCTACGTCCTTAGAAGCTGCAGCCATCAAAATAGCAAGACATACTAAAATGTTACACATAATACCACTTGTAATGCCGGCAACTGGTGAAATTGTAGTCTTTCCAACGGCAACTTTAATGGTGTAAGCACCTAAACCGCCGCCGGTGTAATTAAACTGTCCTGAATAAAAAACTAAAACATCGATGATTAAAGCACCGATTAAGTTTGCAAAATAAACAACTACCAAATTACGAAGCATAGAAGATGCTGTAATCTTTTTATGTAAATAAGCCATAAACAAAAGGCAGTTTCCCGTAAACAATTCGCCGCCTACTAAAACAACAAGCATCAATCCTACAGGGAAGATAGCTCCTGCAAGTGTTCTTGCCAAACCTACATTAGGAATGTCGTGAACGGCAACGTTGCTGGCTGCACCTCCGATTGCAATAAAAGCACCAGCCATGATAGCTAACAAGATCATCTTCCCAAGAGGAAGATTTGCCTTAGTTACTTGACCGTTAATACTGCTGTCAACAACTTCTGAAGGTGTATTAAACATATTATCCATAAAAAAATACGCTCCTTTTTTATTAAGTTCTCTCGAAAATATGGTGAAAAAGATACCGAGAGAACATTTTATCCTATTTAAGGTGTGTAGTATAAAGACACAACCTCTTTAATCCTACTCTTACTAACGATAATTGTCAATAAAGTACCTAAAAAAATACAGAAGATTAATTGACAAAAAAATAACAACAATTTACATGAAAAATGCAATAAAAATATAAAAAAAATAGTTAATGATATGAGAAGGCTTCCGTTGCTTTAGCAACTTGGAACAAACTGCTAATACTATTAAAGTAGAAAGGAAGAACAAATAATATGAAAAAGAAAATTTTAGCAGGTGTTTTGGCACTAAGTCTTTTTACAGGAAATGAATGGATAGGTGGAACATCTACATTTAGTTTTGTGAAAGCAGAAACAGATAACATGGTTACATCTGAAACAGTGCTGGATACTTTAGATTTAGCAGACAATGCATCCGGAACTGCAATCAACGCATCCGGTACCGCAATTTACAACTCGGCTGACGAGGTAAGCTATCTGGCATTTGGTTCTGACAGACATGGAGATACTACAGCGATTAACGATGCTATGGGTGGAATGCCGAAAAATGTATCGTATGTAGGTATTTTAGGTGATATTATTGGGAGTAATAGCAAAAGTAGTAGTAAAAGCAGCAAGAGCAGTTTGAGTAGTAAAGCACATTCAAGTTCATCTTCAAGCTCCTCATCTAAGGCATCGGTAATATTTGATGAAATTATGGCATTAAATTTCAATAATGTACTTTCAAAGGATAATACAGCACTTCTTTGGGCAAGTCATGATAAAAAAATAACAGACGATACTGGAATTGTATTTGGAAATAGTGGTTCAGGTTCCGGAGTTATGTACACCGGGAAAAAAGCAGATGGTTCCGTGGCATATTATGTTTATGGCATTGCCTTTTATGACATGCAAAAGTTAGAGAATGCAAAAACTGCTGCAAAAGAATTTGAAACATGGGTAGATACCATCACTGACAGAACCATTCCTATCATTGTGTGTTGTCACATGCCACTTCACTATGCAAGAAAGGATAATAAAGGTGCCAATGCATGGAATCTTGCTTTAAACTATGCGGCAACAGGCTACGAAACGACTGAAGCCTCAGCAGTAGTAAGCAGAAATGTTATTTATCTGTTTGGACATAACCATACGATAGAATCAAAAACAGGTTCATACAGTGGAGAATTTTTCATTCCATGTGAGAGTGAAATGGAGATTGGCGTAACAGAAAATGTTTGGAGCAGAATTTTCTATACTTACACAACAGCCGGTTATTTGAAACAAAATAGTGCTGCAACCCTTGTGACTGTCGAGTCGGACGAAATTACACTAGAAAAATATCAAAATAGCAATGTTGTTGATGGATTATATGATACAAAGAGTAAGAAAAGTGGAATATTTGCAAATGCATTTGAAACTGATGGAACAAATGTAATCACAAAAGTTGATGCAGATGCAAAGTGTAAAGTAGCAACCGTAAAAGCTACAAATCCTATGTTGGTAGCAAAATCAAATGCAACAGTAACTTATACCGCATTGAAGAAAAAGGCCCAGACAATAGCAGCAAAAAAAGTCGTGACCATAAGAAACAACAAAGGAACCGTTACATATAAGAAAACTAACGGAAATAGTAAGATTACGGTGAATCAGAAAAACGGAAAAATCACAGTGAAAAAAGGTCTTAAAAAAGGAACCTATACAATTAAGTACAAAATCATAGCAGCAGGAACCAAGTATTATAAAAAAGGTGCGAAGACAGTAACATTAAAGATAGTTGTTTCTTAGGATATAGCGCTTTCTTAAGACTTTTGTATAAAAAGATTTCAAAAGAAATGCTCCACTAGGATGCACAGGAATTAGGAATAATAATACCTATTTTAATATGAGTGGAATCAGCCGAGTGGGAAACTGCTCGGCTGAAAATTTATGTTTTGATGAAGAACGACTGTGACTAAAGTTATGGAAGAAATGTAAAAGTTTTTTTGGGGGGGCTTTACTGTGTGAAGTTTGGCTTAAATTGGTTATAGCTTATGGCTCTTAGAATTGCAATAAATACCGAAAAAATGCCTATTTGACAAATATGGAAGGCTTTTATATACTTAAATTTGGTGTTTAGTCGGGAAAATAAATCCGACTAAGTTAATCAAATTGCGGGAATGTGCATGGATACTCTTAAGAATATGTCTGTAAAAGAAAAATCCTGCAAGAATGTTAATAGATTTCTCAGTTGAAATAAACATATTAGATAGATTTTATCTCAGTCGGGGGTACAATCTCCGCCTAAGGTAAACGCTTCACGCTAAATTTCGTGGGGTGAAACTTGAAAAATCAAGATTGTTGCTAAAAACAATAGAAATCAGGAGGCAGTTCAAATGGAAAAGAAAATTGGTAGAAATGATCCTTGTTGGTGTGGAAGTGGAAAGAAATACAAAGCCTGTCACATTCATTTTGACGAGCGTATTGCGGCAGAAAAGGCAAAGGGGCATAAAGTGCCATCAAGAAGCATAATTAAAACTCCGGAACAGATTGCTAAAATTAAAGAAAGTGCGAAAATCAATGTGGCAGTACTTGACTACATCGAGGAGCACATTCACGAAGGAATGAGTACGGCTGAAATCGACAAAATCGTCTATGACATGACAACAGAAATGGGAGGAATTCCGGCACCTCTTAATTATCACGGATATCCCTACAGCGTTTGTACATCTGTAAATGATCAGGTATGCCACGGATTTCCATCAGAGGACGTAATTTTAAAATCAGGAGACATTGTCAACGTGGACTGTTCTACAATATTAGACGGATATTTTTCAGACTCATCCAGAATGTTTTGCATCGGAGAGGTAACACCGGAAGTAAAACGTCTGGTAGAAGTGACAAAGGAAGCCA
>CADBNB010000338.1 GCA_902795895.1 uncultured Lachnospiraceae bacterium
ACTCAAATATAAAGGAAAACATTATGAATGGCTTCATAGTGTTTTGATTGTCACTATATTTGCTATGTGTTTATTAGTGTTTGGAATAAGAGTGTCTTATGGTGATTTCACCAGTAATAGAGATGGTGTTCCAAATCCAGATTATAAACAAATTATCTGTTTCTTAATGATGTCAATTTATGTTGGCTGTTTATTAATCTGGAGGCCATATATTTCTATTGCCGTATTAGGTGTCATTTTCTTTGGATTCTATTTCTTGCTTAAGAGTTTTGATCCGACAATTAGAAAATTCCCTGATGGTGATGAAGTTAACTATATTACCTTCTTTATATCCTTATTAATGATATCTATATCTATTTATTCGCAAAGAAATTTAGAAGCACATAAAGATGAAGAACTCGAAATTTTAGCGACTAAAGATAAGATCACTGATTTATACGCTTTTGAATACTTTACAAAACTTGTTGAACAAAAGATTGAAGATGAAAATATCCAGCAAAAACAGTATATTTACCTATTTTTTGATATTACTTCATTTAAAATTATCAATGACCAAAAAGGTTTTGAACATGGTAATATTTTCTTAAAACAAGCTGGTCAAATTATCAAAGAAGAATTACCTGGCGCTTTAGTATCTCGTCAAAGCGATGATCATTTCGTCGCATTTGCTAAAAATGAGAATATTGAAGAAAGAATCAATACCATATCTCGTCGCATCATGGAATTAGATATGGATATTAAGCCTGGTGTCAAAGCAGGTGGTTATTTATTTGATAGAAAAGAAGTTAACGCGCATAACGCGATAGAAAAAGCTAGATATGCCTTTGCTAACTTAAAAAAGAATCCATCTTTAAACTATCTTAGATATGGTAGAGAAATGAGTAATGAATATAAGATGGTTCAATATATTGTTTCTCATATCGATGAAGCGGTGGAAAATGGTTGGATTCATCCATATTATCAAGCTGTTGTTTATTCTAAAGATAGAAAATTATGTGGTGTTGAAGCTCTTGCCCGTTGGATTGATCCGCAATATGGATTTCTAAATCCAGGTGTTTTCGTTGGCGCTTTAGAAGACGCTCAATTAGCTTATAAACTCGATTTATGTGTTTTAGAGATTGTTTGTAAAAACATGAGAAAAGTTTTAGATAATAAAGGAACAATTGTTCCTACATCCATCAACTTCTCACGCGCAGACTTCTCTATCATTGATGTTCCTAATGAAGTAATTAGAATTACTCAAAAATATAATATCCCACCTAAATACTTACATGTTGAAATCACTGAAAGCGCTCTTATGGATGGGCATGTTGATTTAAAAGAAGCGATGAATCGTTTAAAAGAAAATGGCTTCTCTATTTGGCTTGATGACTTTGGTAGTGGATATTCTTCCTTTAACGCTTTAAAGGATTATGCTTTTGATGTTTTAAAACTCGACTTAGAATTCTTAAAAGGTTTTAGCACTAATACAAAATCTAAACCATTAATTAATTCTGTTATTCAAATGGCCAATCAAATCGGTATGCGCACTTTAGCAGAAGGTGTAGAAACTGAAGAACAAGCCGATTTCTTAAAGAGCATTGGTTGTGAAAAATTACAAGGTTATTTATTCTCTAAACCAATTCCTTATGAAGAATTAAATAACAAAATCAAAGAAGGAATATTTGTTATCTCTAAGAAACTAGATTGATTTAACAAAATTGCCATTTTAAGCCTTGTTAATTTAAGTGACTAGAAAATACACGATCAGAATTGAAAAATAGCTTAAAAAAGCGATTTGCTAACATTAAACAAAAACCAATTAATAAAAAAATATCATATAAGAAGACATTTATGTCTTTTTATTTTTTTCTTGCAATAAAATGAAGTTTATTCAATAATAATTATGCATCACAAATGTAGTGCTTAAGGAAGTCCCAATCCTTATAATCGACAAGCGATGTAACTTAACTATCATCCATTCAATTTAAAATTAAGAAAAGTTGAATGATTTTTGTCGTTTATAAGGAGAATTATATGAAAAAAACGAGAATTATTGCTCCTGCATTAGCGATTATTGCATTTTCAACAGCCGCTTCTATTGCAGGATCTGTCGCATGGTTCACCGCAAGCAGACAAGTCACAATCAACGCTGGCTCATACGCAGTCGTAAAGACTAATTCTGACTTAACAGTCGAATTAACTCAAGGAGTTGGTACTACAGTTAATACCGGAACTAATACCGTTACCTTTAATGGTTATTTAACTCACGGTTCCTTCTCTCACGATAACAGCAAAGTTTACACACCTTCTGGTGATGGTAAATCAATTGCCAAAGAAACAGCTTTAACCGCTAACGATTTTGCTACTCAAATGGTTGTTACAACCATTTCTGAAACAGGTGGCGATAAAACTGTTTATACTGCCGCTACTTTCGGCATTACCTTTACAGTGAACTTCGGTGCTGGTGAATTAGACAAAGGTTTGTATTTAAATAATACAGCTGGCAATTCTTCCTTTGCTGTTGATGGTGGTGGTACCGCCTATACCGCAAAAGGTTTCAGAATGGCTTTTGTTCCTGGAACAATTCCAACCGGG
>CADBNB010000339.1 GCA_902795895.1 uncultured Lachnospiraceae bacterium
CTATAAATACAAGCTTTTCGGAAATGGACATATTGTGGATGATTATGCCACAGGAAAGAAGCAGTTCCATTTTAAAGAAAAATAAAAGGGAAATCAACATCGGGTACTTGAGTGATTTCAAGTGTCCGATTTGATATAGGATTACGGTAAAGATTGCACGAATATAAAGTGTAGTGTAGTCTTTGTAATCAAATTTATAATTTGAAGGAGAAAGAAAAATGAAGAAAACAATGAAAAAAGTAGTAGCTGTAGCGCTGATACTGACATCAACAATTGCAGTTACGCCGAAGGTAAGTGTGGATGCAGCAACAAAGGATCAAAAATGGCATTTTGATACCCTTAGTCAATTAGATTATGACTATACAGGTTATGATGTCACAGGGGATGGAAAAGAGGATACCATAAAGTTTTCTGTGGTGCAAAGTGAAGATTATAATACCCCTAATAAAGTTTTGATTTATGTGAATGGAAAGAAAGCTTTTTCAAAAGACGCATCTTGTACTACAACGTGTCTTACAACAGTAATACCATATGATAACCAATATTTCTTTTTTACAAGAGCAATTTGTGAAGAAGATGTAGATGGAGATATGGATGATTTTATTACCTGCTGGAAGGATGGAAAACTTGTGCAGGTGGCAGATCCTATGGATGACCTTAATAATATTGGCTATGATCTGACGATGAAAGTTCGTAACGTTTATGAAGGGAAAATTAATTTGGAGTATAGCGTACAAAATATGGCGATTGGCTGGATTACGGGAGAGCGTGAGTATGCAATTGATAAGCAATCATTAAAAATTGTATCTTATAAGAATTATATCAGCCCAAGTTATTGGCGGGTGTCTTCAGGTTCCAGTTTACCATATGTATACTCGGATTCATTTGTGGCTGCGAAAAATATAAAAGTATATAAAAAAGTAGACAAAAAGAAAGTTGCTTTTACGTTGAAAAAAGGACAGAAAATTAAAATTTATCAAATTTATGTGAAAAACGGAAAAGTAATGTTGTATGGAAAAAAAGGTTCAAAGAAAGGTTGGCTCGAGTCAAAGGATTTTATTTTTAAGGATGTTGCATTTAGCGATTGATCTTTGAAGGAAAGATGAAGTTGAGAAAACTGTAAGGAGAGAGGAAAATGAAGATAAAAACAATAATGAAAAAAGCAGTGGCAACGGTTTTGATTGTTACATCAACAATTACATTTGCAACGGAGGTGGGGGTAAAGGCTGCAGAAGAAAGTAATCTGTATTTCTTTGATACACTGGGAACTCCGGATTTTGAATATAGTAGTTATGATATTACAGGAGATGGAAAAAAGGATACACTTAAATTCTCTATTCTGGATAATGCGTCTGATGGCGACTCGTCTATGAAGGTTGCAGTATATGTGAATGGAGCGAAAGCGTTTACGAAAACAGAGCAATGCGTGACAGAAATGGAAATGACAGTGGTACCTTATAAGTCACAAAGGTTCCTTTTTGTGCAATTGTGGGAAGAAACGGATGCTCATGTGGATGATTTTGTTCTTTGCTGGAAAGATGGAAAACTTGAACAGGTATTGGATATTCAGGATGAGATGGGTGCTGTTGGGGTAATTCGTTCAGCAGAAGTTAACAGTTTATATGGTGGTAAGCTTTCTATACGTTTCACTGCTCAAAATGATGCAATTGGACTTTTCGACGGTTGGAATGAATATAAGATTGGTAATCAGTCCTTGACGAAAGTGTCAAACAAAAGCGGTATATATGCGGATAATCTGCGTTGTTCAAATGCGAATGGATCTTATTACTATGATTTGGAGTTTAAAGCAGCGAAAAATGTGAAAGTATATAAAAAGGTAGACAAAAAGAATGTTGCTTTTACACTGAAAAAAGGCAAGAAAATTTGGATATCCGATGTGTATGTGAAAAATAGTAAAGTAATGTTTTATGGACGGTATGGTACAAAGGAAGGCTGGTTTGTGCCAAAAATCAATATGTTTCAAGATGTAATTTTGGGAGAATAATGGTATTTGCTTGAAATAAAAAGTCGAATTGGTGTTTTGTGCCAATTCGGCTTTTTTGTGTAATAGGAAATTGCGATGCAATTTCCTATTACACAAAAAACGCTCCGCGAGGATGCGCAGACCGCGGA
>CADBNB010000340.1 GCA_902795895.1 uncultured Lachnospiraceae bacterium
CAAAAGTCAACTAATCAATTGGTTCGTGTCCCAGCCTGCATTTATACAGGCTTTATGCCCGGATTTCGGGTGGGAAGTTTGAGTTATTTTCTTCTAACATTTTCGCTACTTCAGCTTCCGTTCCTAACTTGGAAACTTTTTCTGCCAAAGTTTTTGCATCTTCCATAGACCACTTAGAAATGGTTTTTCTTGTGGCAAGAACAGAGGTTGCACTTACGCTGAATTCATCCAGTCCGTAAGCCAGTAACAATGGTATAAGATTGGGATCTGATGCTGCTTCTCCACACATACCCACTGGAATTCCTGCTTCATTTCCGGCTTTGATGACTTTCTCAATGGTTCGAAGCACTGCCGGATTGTAGGTAGAATAAAGGTAAGCCACATGGGCATTTCCACGGTCAACAACCATAGTGTACTGCGTCAAATCGTTGGTTCCGATACTAAAGAAAGCAGCTTCTTTTGCCAGAAGGTCTGAAATCATGGCTGCTGCCGGAGTTTCAATCATAACTCCCACAGGAATATCTTCTTTGTATGGAATACCTTCTTTTGACAGCTCTTCCTTAATGCCTTCTACCATTTCTTTTACCTGACGAAGCTCGTCTAAACAAGTAATCATCGGTACCATAATGCGAATGTCGCCAAATGCACTGGCACGCACTAAAGCACGAAGCTGTGCATGATACATTTCTTTGCGCTCTAAGCATACGCGGATGGCACGATATCCAAGGAATGGATTGTCCTCTTTTGGAAGATCAAGATAGGCAATCTCCTTATCTCCACCAACATCCAAAGTTCTGATAATCACAGGTTTTCCCTGCAATTTTTCAGCCACTTCTTTGTACGCCTTAAACTGCTCTTCTTCTGTAGGCATCTGGTTTCTATCCATAAACAAAAATTCTGTACGGAACAATCCTACGCCTTCACCGTCACGACTAACCACATCATCTGCATCCTTTGGCTTACCAATGTTGCAGACAAGCTCTACGGTCTTTCCATCCATTGTGGCAGTTGGTTTTCCAATGAGTGCATTAAGTGCCTCTTTTTCTTTCAAATAGTCGGCTCTCTTTTTCTCATAAGCAGCCACTTCCTCCGGTGATGGACTAAAAATCACTTCACCACTGTTTCCGTCAATGGCAACAGTCTGACCATTTTCCACCTTTGTCATCACATCCGGGATACTAAGTACAGCCGGCACCTCAAGCGCTCTTGCAAGAATGGCAGAGTGAGAAGTTTTTCCACCAACCTCCGTAATGATACCTACTACATTTTCCTTGTTGATGCCAACCGTCATGGAAGGTGTTAAATCCCTTGCAGCTAAAATGGTTCCCTTTGGCACCTGACTAATGTCCACTTCCTCGATGCCAAGTAAAATCTTTAACAGACGGGCACGCATATCCTGAACATCTGTCACACGCTGATTTGTCAGTTCATCATCCGCCATCTGAAACATTTGGATAAATAAATCACAAACACTTGAAAATGCAGTTTCTGCACAGGTTCCTGCTTCTATCTGTGTTTTCACCTGATCGTCCACCGCAGGATCTGAAATCATAATGATATGTCCTTCTAAAATCTCAGCTTCTTTTTCTCCCACGCTTTGACGAAGTTTTTCCGCCATAGCTGTGGTGCGCTCTTTAAATGTTTCTATCGCCTTTTGAAAACGGGCAAACTCAGCCTCAGCATCTTCTACCTTTTTCTCCTGATAGTTTAAATCTGCTTCTTCGATTTTAACAATCTGACCTACCCCGTATCCTGAAGACACCCCGATTCCTTTTTCCATAAAACCACCTCGCTCAAACCTCTATTCTCCAAAACCATCTTCAAACAATGTAATAATTTCCTTTAATGCATCCTCTTCCTGGTCACCGTCGCACTGTACCGTAACATCCATTCCACATTTTAAGCATGCACCAATAATAAGCATGATACTTTTTGCATTTACTTCCTTATCGCCGGAAATCAATTTTACATCGCATGGATATTTTGCAGCGGCTTTTGAAAGCACTCCTGCTGGTCTCATGTGTAATCCTTGTTCATTTTTAATTGTAATTGTCTGTGCTACCATAATAATTACCCCTTTCTTGTTTTCCCGGTTCTTCTTATGGTTATCAACAATATTAAAAGAACCAGGATATTATCTAAAATTCAAATAAAAGTTGCATCTATTTTTCCTCTTTGATAGGTTTCTTAAGAATTGCAAGTAACAACATTCCTACTACAGAGCCAATGAGCAATGCCAATAGGAACAATGGCCAGTTTCCGATTACCGGTACTACGAACAATCCACCATGTGGTGCGCGTAAGGTACAGCCAAATGCCATAGATAATGCTCCGGCAGTTGCAGAACCAACTACACAGGATGGAATAACCCTTAGTGGATCTGCTGCTGCATAAGGAATAGCACCTTCTGAAATGAAGCACAATCCCATAATGTAGTTGACAGGTCCTGATTTTCTCTCGGCTGCAGTAAAGCGGTTCTTGAAAAATGTAGTTGCAAGAGCAATTACAAGTGGAGGAACCATACCACCAACCATAACGGCTGCCATAATCATAAATCCTGCTTCATCCTGATTTGCCAATGCTCCGGTACCAAATACGTAAGCTGCTTTGTTTACCGGACCACCCATATCCACTGACATCATGCCACCAAGTATCAGTCCAAGAATAATCTTACTGCTTCCGCTCATTGAGCCAAGGGCATCTGCCAATACTACATTGAGCCATGAGAAGAATGGATCTACTAAACACATTACCGCACCAATGGTTAAAATACCCACTACCGGATAAATCAGTACCGGTTTGATACCCTCCAAAGACTGAGGTAACTTCTCACAAAGTTTTTCCAATAACAGTACCAAATAACCTGCTGCAAAACCTGCAAACAATGCTCCGATAAATCCTGGAACTGCTGCATGGTCAGTCAAATCTGTAAATTCCCAACCTTTCGTGGCAATCATACCACCTACAAAACCGGCGGCAAGTCCCGGACGGTCTGCAATACTGTATGCAATATATCCTGCTAAGATTGGTAACATAAATCCAAAGGCTGTTCCACCAACTGTCTTAAACCAAGCAGCAAGTGGTGTGTTGGAACCAAAGTTACTAGGATTGATTGAATAATCATCCAGCAAAAATGCAATGGCAATTAAGATACCACCACCGATTACAAATGGAAGCATGTGTGATACACCATTCATCAAATGTTTGTAAATCTGGCGTCCAATACTCTCCTTCTCTCCAGAACTTTCCGTAGCCGTGTCTGCTGCTCCGTGATGATGATACACCGGTGCATCCCCGTCAATAATTTTCTGGATTAGTTCCTGTGGCTTATGAATACCGTCTGCCACCTTTACTTTCAATACTTTCTTGCCCTCAAAACGAGCCATTTCTACATTTTTATCTGCTGCCACAATAATTCCGTCTGCCTGCTCAATTTCTTCTTTTGTAAGAACATTTTTCGCACCGCCGGAACCATTGGTCTCAGCCTTTAATGCATATCCCATCTCGGCACCTTTTTTCTCCAATGCTTCTGCAGCCATAAATGTATGGGCAATTCCTGTTGGACAAGCGGTAACTGCCAGGATGCGATACCCTTTCTTTTCCGGCTCCGCTTTTGCTTCCTCGCCAAATTTTTCGATTTCTTTTTTGTCAATGATAGAAAGAAACTCTTTCTTATCTTTTGCTGCCAACAAATCCTTTCTAAACTGCTCATCCATAAGAATGGTTGAAAGTCTTGAAAGCACTTCCAAATGTACATCTCCACCTTTTTCCGGTGCAGCAATCATAAAGAAGAGGTTGGATGGCTGTCCATCAAGTGCATCGTAGTCCACCCCGTCAGGCACCGTCATTGCTGCAAGTCCTGCATTTTTAACACCTGCATTCTTTGCATGTGGAATGGCAATTCCTTCGCCGATTGCCGTACTTCCCTGTTCTTCTCTTGCAAGAATTCCTTTGGTATAACTCTCTTTATCTGAGAGATTTCCTGCTTTCTCATGCAGGTTTACCAAAGTATTCACAGCATCCTGTTTGTCCTTAACAGACGCATTTAACAAAATGCCTTCATCCTTCAATAAATCTGTAATTCTCATACGAAGCCCTCCTTCTTAAACCCTTTTTCTCAATTATCTAAACCTTTACACTGTTTCATCAGGTTCAAATTCATCAAACATTTCCGTCCTACCATCTACAAACTGACTAATACTTCTTTGATAAAATCCCCGGTTGCCAGATCCTCAGAAAATGCGGTGGCACCGCCTGCCGCAGTTCCAAGCTTCAAAGCATACTGGTAATCTTTCTTTTCCAGATATCCAGCCACGAAACCGGCAACCATGGAGTCACCTGCTCCAACTGAATTTTTCACTGTACCTTTTGCAACACCCATCTTGTAAACCTGTCCTTCTTCCGTAACTAAAATGGAACCATCCTTCGCCATGGAAATAAGAACATTTCTCGCGCCCTTTTCCTGTAGTTTTTTCGCATAAGAAACAATTTCTTCATCTGTCTCAAGCACCACTCCAAACATTTCCCCAAGCTCATGATTGTTTGGTTTTATGAGAAATGGATGATATTTTAACACATTTAAAAGTAAGTCCTTCGTGGCATCAACCACTACCCGTACACCACTTCCATCAAGCATTGCCATAATTTTTTCGTAAACATCCGGTGGCAATGTGTTTGGAATACTACCTGCTAATATAAGTGTATCCTTGGCTGTAAGTTTTTTTAGCTGAGACATCAGTTTTTCCTGTGCATCCTCGGAAATCTTAGGTCCCTGTGCATTGACTTCTGTCTCTTCCTTCTTCTCTGACGCTTTAATCTTTACGTTAATCCTTGATAATCCGTCTTCCAGATGTACAAAATCTGTAGTTACCCCGTGTCTTCTGACACCGGCTTCAATTTCATTTCCTGTAAAACCAGCCACAAAACCAAGAGCAACATTTTCCACGCCTAAATGACTGAGTACAATAGACACGTTAATACCTTTTCCGCCGTAAAACACATTTTCGCTGTCGGTACGATTGACCTCATTTGGTACTAATTTAGGAAGTCTCATAATGTAATCTAATGCTGGATTAAAAGTAACGGTATAAATCATACTTTCACCTCCCTGATTACGGTATATTTATCATAAGTATTATCTGTTAACCTGTTGGTTACTATACATGCCTGGCTTAACATCCCGAAAGAAACTGAACTTACCTGTCCGAATTTGCTGCTGTCTGCAAGTACAACTTTCATGAAACTTCGGCGAAGCACTTCTTTTTTTATCATGGCTTCTGCCGTATCCGGTGTGGTAAATCCATACTCTTTGTGAATACCGTTTGCACCGATAAAACATTTTGTGAAATTGTATTTTGACAGGGATTCCTGAGCAATCTGCCCTACAATGGCCTCGGTAGCTAATTTCAGCTGCCCTCCCAGTAAAAGTACGGATATTCCCTTTTGTGTAAGCCGTCTCGCGTGATCAATGCCGTTTGTTACAAACTTCGCTCTCGTATCAACAAGCTCATCAATCACGGCTCCGGTAGTCGTTCCTGCATCTAAATAAATAAAATCATCATCATTGATAAGACTCACCGCATATCTGGCAATTGCCTTTTTCTCTTCTACGTTCTTCATGGCTTTTTCAGCCATAGTCTCTTCAAAAGTAGTCATCTCATCTTCCACCGCAGTAGCCCCACCATGCACTTTGCGAAGTTTGCCCATCTCATCAAGCGCAGCCAAATCTCTACGAATGGTAGATTCTGAAATTTTTAACTGTTTAGAAAGTTCCGTCACAGTCACTGCTCTTTTTACTTTCAAATCTTCTAATATAATCGCAAAACGCTCTTCCGATAACATAAAATGCGCCCCCTATCCAAATTATCCACCCTATTTGGAACAATCAAATGTCATCATAAACCCACATATCATCCTACTTATACCACCATGAATGAAAGTGGTTTTTCTAATCATCACTCATTTTTGAAAATTTATTTATGCGAATGAAATATTTTGCTCATTTCCGTTCTATATTTACCATTATTTTCTCATATTTTTCCAATTTTGTCAATCTATTCCTATTATTTTCTTCCATTTTCTTTCAATTTCTTTCACTCATTCGAGCAAACATTACCACAAATCCCATTTTTACAGCAATTTCATACAAACAATATTTGCCTTTTTATCTAATTCGTGGTATATTATAGAGGATGAACACATTTCATCAGTTGCTTTTGTCTGTTTTGTGTAGTTATATGCACTCCATCACATTATTGGATACTATTTATCAAGTGTGACACAACGTGACAAAAGCAAAATAATTATTAACCTATGAAAAGAGATTTGAAGAGAGAGAGGAAAAATTATGAACAAGAGCGAATTAGTAACAGCAGTTGCAGAAGCAACAGGATTAACAAAGAAAGCTGCAGACGAAGCAGTAAAGGCAACATTCGATGCTATTACAACAGCAATGAAAAAAGGTGACAAGGTTCAGCTTATCGGATTTGGTACGTTCGAAACTAGAAAACGTGCTGCACGTAAAGGTAAAAACCCTCAGACAGGAAAAGAAATCAAGATCGCAGCTTGCACAGCTCCAGCATTCAAGGCTGGTAAGGCTTTAAAAGAGGCTGTAAATAAAAAATAATCTTAAAAGCTAGTATATTTTAAGGGCTATCACAATTGTGACAGCCCTTTTTCTTATCTGACCTAAAATTGTTTTAAATCTCACTCATACTACAACTTCACAAAAATCGATGTCTCTTCTGCAAGATCTTCTGAAATTTTCTGATTTTCATCCATACGTTTTACGATATTGTCCATATCTTCCACAAGAAGCTGGGTGCTGTTTGCTACACCGCTTACACCTTCCACACCATCATTCATTGCCTGCGAAATCGTATTAAGTGACGATGCAATCTCTGAAATGGCATGACGTAATTTTTCTGTTTTTCCATAAAAATCATTCATGACATTTTCGATATGAGTGGCATTTTTCTGATAATCAATTCCCGTATCCACAAACTTACTAAACTCCGGCAAAATCGAATCCGTCATATATGCAATCAGATTGTTTGCATTTTCCGCCAGATTTCGAACCGCTGCAATTACATTTGTGTTAATATTTTGGATACGGTTTGCAGTTTCCGTACTGGATTCTGCCAAATGTCTGATTTCCTCAGCTACTACTGCAAATCCCTTTCCGGCTTCTCCCGCTCTTGCCGCCTCTATGGAAGCATTTAATGCAAGAAGATTTGTCTGGGATGCAATGTCCAAAATATCATCCGTAAGGGTATTAACCTTTTCTACACTCTTACTTTCTTCAATGGCACGATTAAGGATTTCTAAAATTTCATTTACTTTCTGCTCTGTGGTAGTTAAGCTAAGTTTTGCCGAACGCTCAACTTCATCCGCCTGATGTTTCATATCCACAGAATAATCCTTAAGTTCCTGAGTACTTTCCGCAATTGCCTGAATTTCCCCATTTACAGAATTGGTATTGTCATTGATACGCTCAACATTCCCCGATACATCCGTCATAGTGGCTGATAATTCTTCCGTCAAAGCTGACAGGTCAGACACACTGTCTCCGGAGGTTGTAATACTTTGGGAAACATCCTTTACAACCACGTCTATCTTTTCTGAATTATCAACGATTACATTAAAAATAGATTGAAGTTTTATAATAAAGTCATTGATACCATCTGACAATGCCGCAAGTTCCTTTATCGGCATAACATCCATTCTCTTTGTCAAATCACCTTCACGTCTTTCAATATCCCCAATGATTTCTGACAATTTTTTCTGCGTCTTATCAATTGGACGAACAACGCCTTTAAGAACAATGATAACTACGCCAACCACAAGAAGAATACTGATAATAACTGCAATATTGCTATATATAATGGATACATTATAAGTACTCTCTAAATCGTCCTTTGCTTCCTCTGACTGTTTTGTAGCATCTTCATTTAACACATCAATTCCCGACTGGATTGCCGCATTGTAATTTGCAAATTCATTGTTTGCTAAATGATATGCTTCAACTTTATTACTATTGGCAGAATAAGCAATCAGTTCCGTCAGTACCTTTTTGTAAGCAGTATAATTGTCAATGATGGAATTATAATCATTTTCCGTATCTTTCGAAACGAACTGCTGATATTCTTTTAGCTGTGCTTCCAGTGTAGCCTCATCCTCATCGATTTCTTCTACAATAACAACCATTGTGTCAAATTCAGTAGCAATAATATGCGACAATGCCTTTTTATGGATATTTTGCACACTTTCCTGAATATGGCTCATCTGAGCAATACTCTCCAAATAGGTATTGGCAATTTCTGCCCCGCTGGCATTTACATTTTTTACATTGATCAATCCGATGGCATTGGATAGTATTCCAAATAAACCAAGAATGATTACAGGAACCATGACCAATGTACGGATGGAAATTCGTTTTTTACTGTTCTTCATGGCTCTCCCCTCCTATTCTACACTTGTAATACCGGCAACTAACGTATCCATAATTTCCTGCAAAGAACTGTTACCTTTTTGTCCCGATGCCATTAAGTTTCCAAACTCTCCCGCAGGTCCCCAATAGGCAGCTCCAATTCTTTGTAAACTACCAAAGTCAGACTGTTTGATAAGCGCCGTTAGTGCAACATTTGACTTAACAGCATCAGAAGCAGCAGCTTCTGCATTTGCCGGTCCCTGACCTCTCATCTCATAACGAAGTTCCTGACACTCCTTGCTAATCATGTATTCTGCAAGTTTTGTTGCCCATTCTTTATTTGCAGAATATTCATTCACTCCCACTAATTTATATCCGGTATAAGAACCCATCTGCACCTGCTTTCCTGCTACTGTATAGCAAGGAAGTTTCGTAGCACCATAGTTCTTGCCCCACGCAGATTTCAGCCGTTCTGCCAGCCATACGCCACTTACTCCGGCGATTACAGTTCCATTTTCGGCACCCATAGCTAAAGCGTCATCGCCTCCGCTTATGTACCCTGCACTATTTGCAAGATTTAACAGACTCTGTGCCACATCCGTTCCCTTAATATCACCTTTTTTGTTGTTCCATGTACAGTAATTGGTAATACCATCCGGATTAAGTCCGACTTCCATGCCGGTATTTGCAAAAAAAGAATACAAATACCATCCGGAACCCATATCCATCATAACTTTCTTTCCCTGGGAACCTGCAATCTCAACCATTTTATCTAAGCTTTCCAAATCGCTGTCCTTAAAATATTTCTTATTGTAGAACATAAAATATCCATTATCCGCCGTTAAAGGATACGCATACAGCTTATCATTGATAGATGCAGCCTCCACAGCTCCCTCTAACGAAGCACTTTTAATCGCATCCAGATTTTCCGTAATTGGTCTAATGACTCCGGAAGCCGCCATTGCCTTTAACTGGTCATCTACGAAAGTAAATACGTCTGCACACTCGTGAATATTTTGCAGTGCAGTTTCTTTACAAAACGATTCTGCAACCGGAGTGTAAGCAATATCAATATCCGCCTCACTTTTATACTTTTCCTTAAAATTAGCAATAATGGTTTCAATGAGCTTCTGATCTTCCTCTGCCCCCCACAATGTCAAAGAAACTTTACCCTCTGTATTTGTTTTTTCTTCCACTGTTTTTAAATTCAAATCCTTTGTTTCCTCTTCATCTTTGCACCCTGATGTCATTGTTGCAAACATGCAAATCGACATTCCAAGTGCCAATACCTGTTTCCTCATATGCAATTCCCCCTTCTGTAACACCCATGTTACTTTTATTTTACCAAATCCATCCAAAAAATAGAAGAGAAAGTGGAGTTTTCTTGCTATTTTTGCAATAAATGTAGTAAAATATAAGAGAAGCTGTATACATGTTTTTATAAAAGAATGGAGATTATGTTATGAAAGATATTAAAGGTATGACAATTTTCGAATTAAAAGAATACGCAAATTCTCTTAGCAATGAGGAATTTGAAAAATTTGAAGATGAAGTAGATTTGCAGTTTTTTGATTCGGATTTAGATCCAATCCAGTTATTAAACGCTGCCAGATTATACGACTACTTACAGTACAAGAAAAAAGGGGATATCACAATCGAAATCTAATGTATTCAAATAAAATAGGGGGGAATACTACATGAGGGGACAATTTTTTAAAACAATGGTTTCTTTTTCACTAATCGGAGCATCCGTTTTTCTAATGACCGGATGTTCTGAAAAAAAAGAAACATCAAAGTACAAAGATGAAATTACAATCAATGTTTTTGACAGTCAGGCGAATTTTGAAGGGGTGCAGACCGGATGGTTTGCAAAAATTGTAAAAGATAAATTTAACATGAAATTAAACATTACTGCACCAAATCTTCACGAAGACGGAAATGCTTCCACACTATTTCAATCTTATCTGACAAACAATTCATCCAATGACCTAATACTAACCAGTGCTATGTTTGACAATCTGAATAATCTGACAGACTCCGATTTATTATATGATTTCAAAGATAAAATTGATGATTATCCATATTTAAAACAATACGAAAGCCAAATTCAAAAAGTTAGCAGTATCTCGGAAACAA
>CADBNB010000341.1 GCA_902795895.1 uncultured Lachnospiraceae bacterium
AATGAGTCACTAGAGGGAAGAGATATAGGGGAGTTACAAGATCAGGAGTATATAAGTCAGATTATAGATCAGATTAAGTAGATTGGAGATAAGCCTATGTTGTCAGTAATAGTTCCTATTTTCAGAGTGGAAAAATATTTGGATAAGTGTGTAAAATCACTGATGTCGCAAACGTATAAGGATTTGGAGATCATTCTTGTAGATGATGGAAGTGATGATAATTGTCCAAAAATGTGTGATGATTATGCTAAATTGGATTCTAGAATCAAGGTAGTCCATAAAAAAAATGGTGGATTGTCAGATGCAAGAAATGCTGGATTAGAGGTTGCAACAGGAGAGTATGTTGCATTTGCAGATAGCGATGACTATATGCATCCAAGAATGTATGAAGTTATGGTATCTGTGATGGAGCAGAATGAAAAGGTGGATATGGTAGTATGTCCGTTCCAAAAAGTCGGGGATGATGAAGACGACGCTGATGAAAAGGCAAAGGATGATGTAGATTCGTTTAAAATATTATCCCATAAAGAAGTAGTGGAACAGATGTTTCAGGAAAACTATGAAATGTTTATTGTGGCATGGGATAAAGTATTCCGAAAGAAAATGTGGGATAATCTTCGCTATCCGGTAGGAAGAATTCATGAGGACCAATTTACTACTTATAAGACCTTGTATGAATCTGAGAGTGTTGGATTGATGGAGCATCCATTGTATTTTTATCGCATCCGAAACAATAGTATTATGGGGAATTATAAGCCAAAGGCTGCACTTGATGATATCGATGCATTACATGAAAAGATGTACTATTTTTCAACGAAGGAAGAGTGGGAATATGCTACTTGTGTTAGTCGTAGCTTAGAGCATATTGTGTATCATTATCAGAAAGCAAAGAAAAGTGGTGCGGATGACGTAGCTTTAAAGATACGTGAGATTTTCAAAGAAGATTGGAAGCAGATTAAGAAAAAGAAATTAAAAGGAATTCCGAAAGAAAGAACTGCATATTTCAACAGCTTTTATATTTCAGATGGGTGGATGCAGTTTTATATGAAAATATATTGGAAATGTCTGAGCTTAGGAAGAAAGCTTAAGAAATAAATTTAGGGAGGCGCTTGTATGATTTCTGTGATTGTACCGGTTTATCATGTGGAAAAATATTTAGATACATGTGTTCAATCCATATTGAACCAGACATACAAAGATTTAGAGATAATTTTGGTGGATGACGGAAGCGCAGACGCCTGTTCAAAGATGTGTGATGAGTACGAGAAATTAGATTCAAGAGTAAAAGTCATACATAAGCAAAATGGTGGATTGTCAGATGCAAGAAATGCAGGTCTTGATGTAGCTACCGGTGATTACATCGCTTTTGTGGATAGTGATGATTATATTCATCCGGATATGTATGCCAATATGTATGCTTTTTTGGAAAGAAATCCTGATTTTAATCTTGTGATGTGCAGATATAAAAAAGTTGAGGAAGACGAGAAAGAAATTTACTTAAAGCAAACAGCGCAGGATATCAGAATTCTTGAACATAAAGATTTTGTGGAAGATATGTTCTCTGCAGAGCAATATGAAGAATATGTGGTTGTTTGGAATAAATTATACAGAAAAGAACTGTGGAAGGACTTGAGATTTCCAGTTGGAAAGCTTCGGGAAGATGAGTTTGTAAGTTATAAGTTTTTGTATCCACAGAAAAGAATTGCATTTATCATGGATAGAACCTATCATTATCGTCAACGTTCTGGAAGTATTATGCAAATGTGTGAAATAAAAGCTTATTGGGACAATACGGAAGCGTTGCTTGAAAAGATAGAATATTTTAGCAAAAAGGAACCTTGGGAATATAGTTTATGTGTTCTTAGAACTTTGGAGACATTGATTTATTATTACGATTGTGCAACGAAGAATGGTGATGCTCAGAAAGCAAAAGATATTCGTAATGTTTTCAAACAGCTTTGGAAAAAAACGAAAAAAGATAAAGCGGTAACATTGGCAAAAGAACGGAGAATGTATTTTAATGCTTTTTTGGTATCTCCTAAATGGATGGAAATAAAAATGCCATTATGGTGGAAGTATTTAAGCCTGAAGAGAAAAATCAAGGGAAAAATATTGTCGAAACATTATTTCTCAAAAGGAAAACGACAGGCTGGTACCAAGATGAATCCAAAAATCGTGTCAGTGGAAGATACATTGATTAAGATTGCAAAAGATAAGTGTTCTGTCAGTCGATTTGGAGACGGAGAGTACAAATGGATGGCAGGAATACCACAAACTTCGTTTCAACGTTTTTCAAAAGAGATGCAACAGCGTCTGATTGAGATTTGTAAAAGTGAAGAACCAAATCATTTGGTGTGTCTTTCAGATGGATTTGATAAGTTAGATTACTTAAATGCAGATGCAAGGTATTTTTGGTATAGTTTTATGGGTGAGCATAGAGTTCGTTGGATTAGCTTTTTGAAACCTGGAAAAACATATTATAATACGAATATGACAAGACCTTACATGGATTATGCGGATAAGACACCTTGTGCAAGAAGGTTTGAACTTTTAAAAGAAATATGGAAAGATAGAGATGTTATCTTAATTGAAGGTGATAAATCACGACTTGGTATTGGAAATGATTTGTTTGATGGTGCAAAGTCTGTCAAGAGAATTCTTGCACCGGCAAGAGATGCCTTTGTAAAGTATGATGAAATTATAGAAGCGGCTTGTAAGCAGGACAAAGAAGCTCTGTATTTGATTGCGCTTGGACCAACAGCCACCATACTAGCCTATGATTTACATAAAACAGGACGTCAGGCAGTAGATGTGGGACATGTGGATGTAGAGTATGAGTGGTTTTTGATGGGGGCAACAAAGAAGGTTGCACTGAAAAACAAATATGTAAATGAAGTCGATGCGGGAGTAAGTGCAACGGAATGTAATGATGAAATATATAAATCACAGATAATTGATACAATACAATGGTAGGAAAGGAAAAAACAATGAAGATGATGGAACAAATAAAGAAGAATAAGTATTTCCCCTTTTTTCTATTGATAATAATATTTGGAATATATGATTGCTTGATTCTTCCATGTTATGCAGATGATATTAATTTATATACAGGAATTTTAGATAAACAAACAATATGGGAATTTATGTCCTTTAGGTATCGTGCATGGTCTTCAAGAATTATCATTGAAGCTGTGCTTGTATATATGGTAAAGTATCAAATATTATGGAGAATATTAAATACATTAGTTGCATTTGGTATTGCATGGTA
>CADBNB010000342.1 GCA_902795895.1 uncultured Lachnospiraceae bacterium
AGGTACTGGGATACGCTGTACACGATGCACTCCACTTTCATATTTTAATTTAGAATATGCGCCATCTCCATTAATCATGAATACAGCTTCCTTAAATCCACCGATTCCATTTTCATTTAAACTGATCATTTCCGGTTTCCAACGGTTTGTCTCAGCAAAATGAACGTACATACGGTACAATTCTGCCGCAAAAAGTGCTGCCTCATCTCCACCGGCACCTGCACGGATTTCCACGATAACGTTTTTCTCATCATTAGGGTCCTTTGGTAATAACAAGATTTTAAGGGCATCCTCAATATCTCCCAAACGGCTCTTACAGTCATTTAATTCTTCCTTTGCAAGTTCACGCATCTCTTCATCTGTCTCTTCATCTAAAATGAGCAAACTATCCTCGATACCTGCCTTACATTCTTTGTATTCTTTGAATTTTTCAACGATTGGAGCAAGTTCTGCCTGCTCTTTCATCAATTTGCGGTACATATTCTGGTCATTTGCCACTCCTGGCTCACCTAACAAATTCAAAATTTCTTCCATTCTTTTTACAAGATCTTCTAACTTATCAAACATGCTTCTATTCCTTTCCTACTTACTTATTCCAAACACCGGCAACCACACGGTCAAGACCGGCAAGATCTTTCAAAACTCTGCAATCCTTAAATCCTGATTGCTCCATCATTTCCTTTACAGCCTTTCCCTGGTCATAACCTATTTCAAAAAGCAAATGTCCCTGGTCAGCCAGATAATTTCCCGACTGTTCTATAATCTTTTCATAAAAATCAAGCCCCGTCACTCCACCGTCCAGCGCCATTCTCGGTTCATGTTCCTTTACTTCAGGCATCAAACCTTCAATCACATCGCTGGCGATGTAGGGTGGATTTGACACAATTACATCAAAAGTTCCTTCCACATTTGAAAAAAGGTCGCTCTCCATAAATGTAACATCACATCCTAGATTCTCTTTATTCTGATTAGCCACCTTCAAGGCTTCCGTTGATAAATCCACACCTACTGCCTCTTTCAGGTCACACAATTTACAAAGGCTAAGAATAATACACCCGGAACCGGTACAAACATCAAGTACTCGCTTCCCCTTAGCATACTTCATAGTTTCTTCTACCAAAACTTCCGTATCCTGTCTCGGAATTAGAACATGTTCATTGACAAAAAAATCAAGTCCCATAAATTCCTGTGTGCCTAAAATGTGCTGAAGAGGCACATGTGTTGCACGAATATCTATGTTGTGCATATATGCCTCTTGCTGCTTCGCAGTGACTTCCATTTGCCTATTTAACAGATAATCCACTCGCTTAATATGAAAAATATCTTCCAGCAGATACATGGCATCAAGTTCCGCATCCATCACTTCTGCCTGACGGAGTTTTTGGATACCGTCTTGCAATAACGCCTCTATCGTCATGTACCTGCCTCCTTTCAAAAAAACTTACTCATCAAAGAATTTGTCCAATGCATTCAAAATCTCGTCATCATCTTCTGCTGCTGAATCAATCAAAAAGCTGTCGCGTCTTAATTCTTCAATCGGCTGCAATGGTCTTCTAACACCTGCTGCCTTCTTAAGTGCGGCAACATGTGGCATATCGGAAGCCTTGCGCTCTCTCTTCTTTGCAACCTTTGTTTCGGTGTTCTTTTCGCTTGATACCTCTGGCTCTTCTTTTTCCTGTGGAACATCTTCCTGAACGAAATCTAATTCTTCTTTCACAGTGTCTGACACAACCGAAACTTTTTCCTTTGTATCAGCAGTTTTGTCAGCGTTATCTTCCGGAACAGTGCTTGCCTGTTCTTCCACTTTATCATTTATGCTATTCTGAACATTTGCCTTTTCTTCAGATTTTTCAGCCACATTATCCTGTGCTATATTCTTTGTATCATCTGCTGATGTCACGCTTTCATCTGCCAAAGATTTAACTTCAGCACTTACGCTAGTTTCACTTGCAACTTCTTCGCTTGTAGCTTCTTTTGGCTTATTTGCATTTTCGACAGCCATATTACGAACTGTCTTATGTTTCTTTGCTTTTCCTCGTTTTGAAGATTTTTTATCTTTACTACTCTGAATTTCGCTTTGTTTTTCGGCTGCGTTTTCCAAAACACTCTCTTTTGCTTCATTTGCTATGTCAGAAAATGTAATATCAAGTCCGGATAACTCATCTGTATCCGCAATCGACTCATGGAAAAAGTCGCCTCTTCGAATGTTACGATCTGCCTTTTTAAGAACGGCAACACGAGAAGTTTTCTTTTCTTCTGTGTTAATATCCACGCCTAATCCTTCCAAATAGGCTTTCCAATCAAACACGGCATCCACGGAAGCAATAGCAACTTCAATCATTTCGTCCTTTGGCTCTCTGGTAGTCAATGCCTGCATCCAAAATCCTGGGCGGCTTAAAATATCAATCACAGGTCCCTGATGATTCCCCATAAAACGGATATATTCATAAGAAATACCTGCCACAACCGGCACCAAAGCAACTCGTAAAATAATACGTAGCGCTGCGCTGTCCACGCGAATAAACATAAATAAAACAATACTAATTATCATAACGTAAAGCAAAAAGCTGGTACCACAGCGTCTGTGTTCCTTTGATTGCTTACGAACATTTTCTACATTTAACTCCAGTCCCTGCTCCACACAGTTGATTGTCTTGTGTTCTGCTCCATGATACATATAAACTCTTTTTATATCACTAGTAAGAGAAATAGCTGCTACATATATCACAAAAATAGCCAAACGCAATACTCCTTCAACAACCGCCTGTAATATAGGACTATGTATCATCTTTCCTAACTGTTCTGCCACAATCCATGGCAAAAACATAAACAGACCTATCGCAATGATAATCGCCAGTACAACAGTAATACCTATCAATACTTTTTCTGCCTTATCTTTAAATAAATTAGAAAAAGCTTTTTCAAGCTTACTTTCTTCCTGCTCTTCCTCTTCAAAAAAACTTGCTGAATAGGTTAACGTTTTCATACCAATACTCATAGATTCTGCAAATGTAACTACACCGCGAATCAATGGAAGTTTTGCCCAAGAATGTCTGTCTCCAAAACTTTCATAACATTGCTTATCTACTTCAATTTTTCCATCCGGCGTTCTCACAGCAACCGCATAATGGTCACCATTTTTCATCATAACGCCCTCAATCACCGCTTGTCCGCCAATGCCTGAGCTCTTCAAGTTTTCCACCACTTTCTCATTTTATCGTTCTGTTCTTTATTTTCCCCATCATGAAATAAAACGGCCACAAATTCAGTCAACAAGGCACTGAAATTCGCGACCGTTTTCTCTAAATCATCTTATTTGTTCAAACCATATCTACGATTGAACTTATCAATAGCTCCACGAGCCTGAACAGCTTTCTGCTGTCCTGTGTAGAAAGAATGACACTTAGAACAGATTTCTACGTGCACGCTTTCCTTAGTAGATCCGGTTACGAATGTGTTACCACAGTTACATGTTACAGTAGCCTGGTAATACTCTGGATGAATTCCTTCTCTCATGATATTTCTCCTCTTCTATCGGTTTCCAACCGATGCAAAACTTAGTTAATTGTTCACTGTTTTACGTATTTCTACATATAAATATAAACAGCTTTTTCATTATAGCATAGGTTATTTTTCTTTGCAAGATTTTTTTCAAACATCAATTTTCAAGCCTATTCATAGAAACTATTTATAGACATCCTTAAAATCAGAATCACATATTCTGTAACAAACATCTTTTCCTGCGTACTTTAACGAATGATTACTTGAAGTATATTTTTTATACACAATTTTTACGACAACCGCATTCTTTTTCTTTTTGAACTTTTTAATCTTTTTAAACTTCTTTGGCCATTTACTCTTTTTCGTAATGAATGATGTATTCTTAACATATAAATATCGATCACCGGTTGACTTTTCATATGCAGAAAACACGTGGTTTGCCGTAATTTTTTTACAAAATGTTAAAGTATCATCTGAGTTCCAACGGAAGAAATAGTATTCTTCTTTCCCCGGCAAAGGAGCATTACAAAAAACTGCATAATGTTCCCCATCTACTACTTCATCCCAAAAATTCAAATCGGCATCAACAAATAGCATCTTTAAATCAAAGTCCACTTTCTGTCCATTAATTGTCCATTTGTAAGATACCTCACCTGTTGTTTTATTTTGCTTAAAACTTAAATAGACTTCTTCTTTTTCCCCATCTCCATCATAATCATACGACTTTGTTGCTGAATCATTCAATTCAACAAAAAGACCTCCTTCACGTTCATCTTCTGAAAGGGGAATCTCCCAAGGATTTCCCGAAACTATATCATTATATTTTGTACAATAGTATGTCTTTGCATACGAAATATTAACCGAAGCGGACAATATAGCCACAGATAAAGCTCCTGCAATAATTCCTTTCATCCATTTCTTTTCATAAATCTTTTTCTTCATTTTCATTCTCCTCCTCTAATTACATTGCTCTCTTAGAATCGAGAGAGCATTACAATGATTACACACATAATATATTCAATATTCATTTTATTGTCAATACATTTTATTGGAATAAAGAGTTTTGCTTGCAAAACTCTAGCGCGACCGCGGTATTGCGCAGCAAAAAAGTCCACGTTTCCCAAGGAAAACATGGACTTTTTGAAATATCACAAACTAGACTACTTCATCTTTTTCGTCATAGCTATATATTCTTTATTGTTCTTTGTCTTTTGGAACAGATCGATATACTTCTCTAACATATCTTCCGCACGCATTCCTGTAAGGGCTTTTCTCATGGCACGATTTGCCTCCTGTTCTTCCGAAGTCAGCAATAAATCCTCTCTTCTGGTACTTGATTTGAATAAATCAATGGCAGGGAAAATTCTTCTTTCTGATAAGGAACGATCCAAAACAATTTCCATGTTACCGGTACCTTTAAACTCTTCGAAGACCACATCATCCATACGGCTTCCTGTTTCCACAAGCGCAGTAGCCAAAATAGTCAAACTACCACCTTCGCGCATATTTCTGGCTGCACCGAAGAATTTCTTAGGCATATGAAGTGCCGCAGGATCCAAACCTCCGGAAAGAGTACGTCCACTTGCCTGTACTGTTAAGTTGTATGCTCTGGTAAGTCTTGTGATACTATCAAGCAAAATTACGACATCTTTCTTATGTTCAACTAAACGTCTTCCTCTTTCAATAACCATTTCTGATACACGTCTGTGATTTTCAGGAGTCTCATCAAATGTCGAATAGATAACTTCCACATTTTTTCCCTGAATAGACTCTTTAATATCTGTAACTTCCTCAGGACGCTCATCAATCAGCGAAATAATCATATGAATATCCGGATGATTTTTCGTAATAGCTTTTGCTACCTGTTTTAATAAAGTAGTCTTTCCTGCTTTTGGAGGCGATACAATCATACCTCTTTGTCCCTTACCAATAGGCGCAACTAAATCCATCATTCGAACACCAACACTTGCATTTGGAGTTTCTAAATGAATTCTTTCATTTGGGAAAATCGGTGTTAAATCTTCAAACTTCTTACGTTTTACTGCTTCTGATGGATCAAATCCATTGACACTTTTTACATATAACAACGCGCTGAATTTTTCATTCTGATTCTTAATCTTTGTGTTTCCGCAAACAATATCTCCTGTTTTTAAATTGAGGCGTCTGATCTGTGCCGGCGAAACATACACATCATTTTCTCCTGGAAGGAAATTGTCACAACGGATAAATCCATAACCGTCAGAAAGCACTTCCAAAATACCAACTTTTGTTTCCCCACTGTCAAGCTTTTCTAACTCGCTCTTTGACAATTCTTCCACTTTAACATTTTGCTGTGTCTGTGAATTCTTCTTATAATTATTCGTTTTTTCTTCTTGAGGTCGCTCAACCTTTTTTTGACTATTCTCTGCTTTTTTTTGATTACTTTCTATCTTTTGCTGAACTTTATCAAGCAAATCTACCAGTTCACTTTTCTTTAAACCAGTTACGCTCTTTAAGCCATATTTTTTTGCTTCCTCACGCAATTCTGTCACTGTCATTTTCTCGTAGTTTTCGCTCATTATTTATTTTCTCCTTTTCTGGGATTTTTTTTGAAATTTATTGTGACATTCAATAACTTACATAGAAATGTGGGTCAGATTTGCTGACATTTTTCTCAAAAAATTCATGCAATCTGACTAAGATTTATTTACTCAACTCTCATTCTACTACATTTATCTCCAAATGAAAAGATTTTTTTGCAACAGTTTAACCTCATTTGGCACTTTATGAGTGTGTCTAATTAAACTGTTACGTCAATTTTCCCATCAAATTCGATATTTTTTTGTACATTTTACCAATTTTTAACATTTTGTTTCAAACTTGTTAAGTTTCAGTTGCTTTTTTTTGTATTTTCTACTATTATATATTTAGTAAATATTGTAAGTCACACGAAAGATTTCTTTGTACTTTTGCAATTTCAGCATTATCTTTCGCAAAGCGCGAATATTCCCTCAGCTTGCAGTAGTAACAAATTCTTACATTCGTGACCACAATATTGAGTGAGGCATCACCAAATATGCAACCACTGACAGTTCAGCCCATCATGCGTATGGTGCATTATCTTGTAATTGGAATACACCACACAATTGAAGAAGAGTTATCAACACAATTCTAAACATCCACGAATTATACATATGGGGTATTATTGGAATTTCCTTGCTGAACAGTTGACATTATGTAATTTATATAAGGAGGATTTTAACATGACAAAATTAAGTAAGAAAGTCATGAGTCTTGTAGTAGCATCATCTGTTGCAATTACAAGCATTTTTGCCGGCGATATGCTAGGCAGCAATTCAGCAAAAGCTGCTGAAACCACAACAAAAACAATTACTGTCCATTTTAAACCTGGATATAACACCACAAAGAATGATGACAAATTATCATACGTTCAATTAAAAACGAAACAAGACGACATAGACAATCGAGACAAAAATGAAAATAACTATACAAAATTTAATGAGGAAAAAGCTAGTTGGTACAAAGCTAGTGTTGAAATTACTACAGAAGCTTCAAAACAATTCAGATTCAAAGTACAAAAGGCAAATCCTTCTAGCACCGATACTGCAAAAGGTGTTAGATATTTTCCTCCTTTAAAGGATAAAAGCGCATCTGACATAGAAAAAAAATATACATACTTGGAGGCAATAACTCTTGATGACAACACAACTGATTACTACTTCCTTGGCGACACAAGTAATAAATCAGTAACGGCAAATGAAAATGCAAAAGCACAATACGATACTGATATGAATAATTCAACAGCTACACAAACACCTACACCTACAGCTACAGCATCAGCTAATACTACATCAACACCAGTTCCAAACAAAACTGCTGGTAAAGTATTAGTTCGCTACACAGCGCCTAATGCATGGAAAAACTACTCATATGTGTTTATCCATTACAATACAGGTGAGACAAAGACAGATGGCACATTGCAATGGTACTACAAGCCAATGCAAAAAATTAACAAAACTTGGTTTTACACTGTAAACCTTGGTTCTGCAGATAAGGCAACCGTACAGTTCCTTGCATACACAGGTTCAAGCAAAGATATCAGCACTTCAGAATTAAACAACGATAATACTAATTCTGATTATATTAAAAGATTAAAAGATGCCAGCAAAGCAACTTGGGAGACAAACAATAATACAACACCTGAATACACAGTAAAAGCTGGTACTGTAGATATTGATGGACAAAGCCATACGTCAGCTCAGGCTTATACTGCTAACGGTACAGTATCTGGTGCTACAGCTACACCAAAGCCAACAGCTACACCATACATTGTTCCTACAGCAAAAGTAATCTCAACAGTAGCACCTATCGCTGGTATGCCATATGTTGACTCAGAAATGGGTTCAAACGCAACATTCGCTGACGGCGCAAACAATGATGGACTTACTATGATCCTTTCATTGAAAAATGGTGCAACAAGAGCAACTTACACTGTTGATGACGGTCCTGTATTCGAAATCACAAAAACTACTTCTGTTACAATCGGACAGGGAAAAATTGTTGGTGAGCCAATCGTTATGAAGATTACATCAACAGATGGTACTAGAACTTCAACACAGACATTTACATATACAAAAGTTGCAAACTACTCAATCACAAACATGACAAGAATTTCAAGAACCAATGCTACACCAGTTCCAACTGTAGCTCCTAATGGTCCTTACACAATTGAATTCAAGAAACCATCTTCTTGGAACTTGTCTTCAAACCAAAAAGTATACTTATACAGCTACTGTAACGACGCTACTACTGATACATTACCAACCGAGCCAAACGGAAAATGGCCTGGTTCAATCATGTCAGTTACTAACTCAACAGATGGTACCTGGTATACAGGAACTATTAAAAACGCAGACGCAAACACAAGATACATTATCTCATACGGTTCAGTAAGCGGAACTACAAACGTTGCAAACACAGTAGCTCAATTCCCTCCTCAGGACGTAGAAGGTTTCCTTGTAAGAGACGGATTAAAGGTTATCGAAGGAAATCAGCAGACTGTTGGAGACAACGCTGATGCAACTGCATTAACAGCATATTTTGGTGCTACAGCATCATCTCCTCAGAAACAAGGTTCATCTTGGACATTAAAGACTGTTTGCCAAAACGCAGTAGGTAATGTAACATATTCATACTATATTGATAATTGTGGTTCCCTCAGCACATCTCCAAACGGAAGTGCAGTTTTGGAAGCATCATCATATATTTCAAGATTCCCTGACGGAAGAATTCCAGTTACAGCAACTGTATCTGATGATAAATACACAATCACAATGCATAAATATTTTACTGTTTCAAACGATAAGGCAATTGCTATTCCTACACCTGTAGCAACTAGTACAGCAACACCTACTGCTTCACCTATTGTTACACCTTCAGCTAATGCAGCTACAGCAACACCTATTGCCACAACATCACCTGTTGTTACAGCAACACCTATTGTAATGCCTACTATTGATCCTAATCCAGCCGTTAATCCAACACTTACAGTTGACGGAACAATCTCATTTAGTTCTGCAACTCAGTCTGTTGGTAAAGCTGTAAACATCAAAGTTGCACTTACTAACCAGAAAGCTAATGCAACATATAGTTTTACATATTTTGTTGACGACGAACCAATCGCTTCTACTACAACAGCTACTACTGCAAAATGGGTAGCAGACGAAGTTGGTCAGCATATTGTAAAAGTAATTGTACTTGAAAATGGCGTTAGTGTTGCTACACTTCAGAAATCTTACAAAGTCACTTCTTCTACTGTGAAGTTCACTTCTGTAAAGACAAACAAAAAATCTGGTGTAAAAGCTAACACTAGCATCAAGATTACAGCAAAAGCTAAGAGTTCAGTTGGTTCAGTTACTTACCGTTTCGAAATCACGAAAGGTAAATCAACTACTGTATTAAAGAACTATTCTTCTAAGTCTTCTGTTGTATGGAAGCCTAAAAAGAAAGGTACTTACAAGATTGTAGTATATGAGAAAAACAAGTACAAGAAAGTCGTTAAAAAGACAATTACATTTAAGGTAAAATAATCACTTGTGATTGTGATATAAACGCACGATAATAGAATGACCATATTTCTCTTAGAGAGGATATGGTCATTCTTTTATGATTAAAACGTCTAATTCCGATACAACAAGATATGATGTTTTAATCAATACAGATACTTTGAATTATAAGGAGAAAAAAATGAATAAAAGAAAAATAATAGCAAGTATTCTCATTATCATACTGATTTTAATTCCATTGTTACCAGCAGAGACTTTTTCTTGCGCTTCAACAAATGTCTACATAAGAACAAATACCTATGTATTGTCAGACAAAGCAAAAATCAAAAAATTTATTTGCGATAATATAAAACAAACTTATCATCCTGCACGAAAAAAAATTCCTTTTGAATTTAGAGGCGAAGGAAAATTTTTAATTAAATATGTTACAAGTAAAAACAAAAATAAAAAACGTTGTATCTATGTCGATTGGACAAAACCTACTATTTCAGGTGTAAAAAATAACAACGTTTACGAAGGCGGAGTAGGAATTTTAATCACAGACAATGTAAGTGGCATTGCCTCTGTTACATTAAACGGAAAAAAAGTCCAAAAACGAATAACCATAACCGAAGCCGGTACCTACAAACTGGTTGCGAAAGACAAGTCAAAAAATAAAGCTGTAGTTAAATTTTCGGTCACAGAAACAAAAATGCTGGAAACACCTTACGTTTCCCCTACAAATCAGTCAGTCGATGTAAAAAACGAACTGCCAACACTTACACCAACCATAATAGAAACGCCAAATGCGACCCCCGTATTGACTGAGACTCCAAACACAGAAACTCCGGCTGTTGTAACTTCTGAGCCAGACAATTCGACTGTTGTGCCAACCGAAGCGCCACCTACGTCAACCGAAGTTGCACCTACGCCCACTCCTATCCCAAATCATTTAGCAGAGTTGGTCAAAAATTGGTCGTATACACTTGATAAAGACAATCACACTTTGACATTAAATAACTATATAGGCACATCAGAAGATGTCATAGTTCGTGGAAAATACTATATTGACGGCATTGAAACAACAGCCAAACTGAAATATCCCTCAACGGTACCTACCCATAATCCATTCGGCTATCAATACTACGGTCCATTAACAAATATAACCAATATCAAACCCGTAACTTTTACCGACGGTTACGTTGCAGATAACGCTCACTATACATTTTATCATTGCACAAATTTAGAAAAAGTGTATGGTTTTGAAGGAACCTTTACGGAGATGTACGGAACATTCGAAGGCTGTACAAAACTCAATCAAAAATTTTCAATCCCACCTGAGGTTAAAACACTAGCCTATACTTTTTTCAATTGCAAATCATTAGAAGAACTTCCAAGCTTTAGTAAATCATCTCAATGCACATCACTTGATAGCGCTTTTCGTGGTTGCGAAAACTTAACTAATGCATCTGATTTTAAGTTTCCTACGAATGTTACATACATAAACAAAGTATTTCAAGATTGTGCAAAATTAGATATAGATACCATCGAAATTCCTTCTACCGTAAAGGGCGCCAGTCATGCATTTTATAATTGCAAATTGCTAAAAAACGTACAAATTGGTTCACCCTACTCAAGTACAAATATAGGAGCTATCGATTTTATGCTTTACGGCTGTGATTCATTGGAAACCGTTTGTATTAATGGAGAGCAACTAAAAAATATTAAATCAGCAATACGCGAATGTAGCAACACTGCCAAGGTTGAACTTTATTCTGTATCGCCAGATAATATAGAATATGACGAATATTCATTTACTAATTGTACACTACTAATCCATGCAGTTTCTTCTCGCGATAAAGAAAAATGGCAAAATATCGCAAACACCTGGGCTGCGCATCAGTGTTCATACGCCATAAGTTAATCACTCTATACTATGCCATATATGCTGTAGTAATAGCTAAAATACCCAATTTAGTACTAATTACCTTTTTACCCACTACACGTTTAGAAATATTGCGCAAAAAAAAAATCATAAATTATGCACCTTAACGAAATTCGTAAAAATGCGTAATATTTGCGTAATTATTATTGATTTTTTATTAAAAAATGCGTATTATAGTATTAACAAAATATGTAAATCTATCGAATGAAAAAGGAGGATTAATTCATGAGAAAATTTACCAAAAAGACACTCAGCCTTGCGCTTGCTTCTATCGTTGGAGCAACTACTATTTTTTCTGGAAATGTAACAAATGCATTTGCAGCAACTTACAAAACAATGGCTGACACAAATTTAAGTAACTACAATGTAACATTTAAAGCTCCTGCTACCTGGACTACCGGTGATGTGTATGCATACGCATACAACGATGTAGCCACAGCAAGCGGTGAAGAAAAAAGATTAACAGATTATTTCCCAGGAGATAAGTTAACCAAAAACAGCGACGGAACTTATTCAGTTAGTCTAAAAGATTCAGACGGTGCAGCAAAAGTAATCTTTACAAATATGTCTTCAGTAGACAAAAGTGCACCAATAACCTCTGATACTGGTCATAAATACTATAAATTCACCCAAATAGATGGTGGTAGAAGACCAGAGAATACAGCAGATGCCAATGGACAACTCACAGTAGAAGATCCTGGTTACGTTGTCACCAGCGACTCTTTCATCGATGGTACTGTTGCAAAATCATCTGCTGTTTCAGCATTAGCTACAGCAACACCTACTGCTACAGTAAAACCAACTGCTGTTCCTACTGTTCAGCCGGTAGAGGGACCACAGGTAAAAGTAAGTGTTGAAAACGGTACTTCATTTGATGAAGATAAGAATGATGCACTTCCTGTTACTATTTCTTTAGCCGAGGGTGCTACAAGCGCTACTTATTCTATTGACAATGGTACAAAGAAGACAATCACAAGCGACACAATCGTAAAAGTTGGAGAAGGAAAGATTGCAAATTCTCCTGTAACATTGACTGTTGAGTCAACTGACGGAAAGACAACAAACACTCAGACATTTACATATTTTAAATCAACATCAGTTGCCAGCACAGTATCAGTTCAGTCTGTTATGAAGAAGCTTAGTTCAACAGTTCGCAAAGCATCTACAGACATTAAGAAGACTATCCCGGTTCACTTTAAAGCACCTGCGGAAGACTGGTATACTAACGGTGCAAACGTATACTGCTACGCATACTATGAGCAAACAACAAGCGATGGTCAAACAAAACTAATTAAACCACTTGATATTTGGCCTGGAACAAAGATGACACAGGATACAAGTGATAAATCACTATTCCATACAACAATTAACACTACTACAGGTGATGTTAAAGTTATGTTTGTTGCCATCGTAGGTGAAAAAGGAGCTTACCATAAGCAGGGAGAACATACTGACAAAAATGATGCAAATAGTCCACTTTGTTCTGAAGACTATTACGATTGTACTCAATTATACAAACTTCCATACGGATTCAGTGATACAGTAGACGAATATGGAAACAATATTCCTGACGAAGGTTTACGTATCGAAAACGAGACAACAATCACAATTGACCCTGAATTTACCAAAACACTTCGCGTAGAGAGCACAAAAGAGACACCTATCAACCCAGACTATGCAAGCCCAGTTCCTGCTACAGCAACTCCTGATGTTACATCACCTATCAAAGGTTACTTTGGAGCTTCTGTATCAGCACCACAGACAAAAGGAACTAAGGTTTCATTAACAACAATCACACTTAATACTACAAACAATGCAACATATTCATTTAGCGTTGACGGAAAAGAAATCTACTCAGGTGCTAAAAATACTACTGAATGGGATACATCATCATTAGAAGATGGTACATATAAGATTTCAACAAAAGTAACTGACGGAAGCAGAGTATTTGAAAAGACTAAAACATTTACAGTTGCATCTGATGAGTTAGCAACTGCAACACCTACAGCTACTGCAACAGCAATCACTACTGCAACAGTAGCACCTACAGCTACAGCTTCAAATGCAGCTGTAACCGCAACACCTACAATCATTGCTACAGGAACTCCTGCTGTTGAACCTGTTTACACACTTTCAATCAGTGCAAAAACAAAGAAAACTGCCGGAGAAGCAATTAAGGTTTCTGTAAAACTTGGTGGATTTGACGAAGTAGCAAAATACAAAATTCAGGTTAAGAACAATAAAACTAAAACCGTAAAAACAGTTAGCAAGCTTTCAACGAAGACATCTGGAACTTGGACACCAACTGCTGCTGGAACATACACAATTATTGCAAAAGCATACGATGAAGCTGGAAATCAGATAATTAGAACTACAAAGACCTACAAAGTATTAACTCGTGTAATTACAATTAGCAAGATTAAACCTTCATCAGCAAAGAAAGGAAAGAAAACTACTGTTTCCTTTACAGGTAAATCAACAAAAGCTAAATTAACATTAAAGGTAGTTATTACTAAGGGAGCAAAAAAATACGTTTCTAAGAGCTTTAATGTAAAGAAGAAAAAAGCTACATCTTGTAAGTTTACATGGAAGCCTAAGGCAAAGGGAACTTACACAATTAAGATTACAGGTAAATCAAACGGAAAAACAGTTATTGTTACAAAAACAATTAAAGTAAAATAAAACCTATGATTTACAATCATAATCAGCTATAATAGAGTATAGAGAAATCAAAAATGCGCACCGTCAGGCTAATATGATTGCTTGGCGGTGTTTTGCGTAGTATGTTCTTTCGGAATTTTTTATGCCGTGAGAACCAATTAAAGGAGGAGTTATTTTGAAGGGAACGATTAAAAAAGCACTTTGCGTTTTACTTGTATGTGCACTATGTATTGGTTTATTGGGGGATAACCAGATTAAATTAACATTTACGAGCAAAGCCGCAGATACTCAAAACTCAGCAGAAAAAATTAACAAAACATTTGTTATCAACATGCACCGACCATTTTCAGCAACAACACCGGCTGCAATTGTTGGTTCTGCTATTCCAAACATATATGCGTTTTATTATGATGAGGTAGGCCAAAAAATCGAACTACAAGACTGGCCTGGAGAAAAAATGAACTGGAATAATTTAGATGATGATGGTTATTGGTATACTACATCTATTTCAGCACCTTGTGATAAATTAAATGTAATATTTACATCAGGTGTTTCAACACAAACAACTACAGATCCATATGGAAATACATCTACAACATATGATTGCGGATACGTTTTTCCAACAACCAAAGAGGGAGAAGCACAAAAATACTTCACCATTACCGGTGATGTTTGGTACAATCCATTAACTATGACAGAGCCACAAAACACAGAACCAGAAAGAAAAAGACTTCCTACCCAGGTACCTGTAGTTACTACAGCACCTGCTGTCACTGCAATACCAACACCAACTGTTGTTCCAACGGATGAACCGGTAATCTTGCCAACGACAGAGCCTGTAGTGGGACCTCAGATCATAGTAGACGGACCAA
>CADBNB010000343.1 GCA_902795895.1 uncultured Lachnospiraceae bacterium
AACTTCTTAAATAAGATAACAAAAAGGGACTGTTTCCAGTCTCTTGTCTTTAGAAGCCACCTACCTTTAGGTGGGTGGTAGTTCACAACATTATTTTAAGGAGAGGAAAAAATGAAAAAAGAAACTCTATTTACGCAGCCTTCTTAGCTCCAATCCTTGCTGTTAACTGTTTAAGCGGCTGTCAATTCTCACAGTCAAATAATAACACAACCAAAGAACAACAAACACCCGTAGCAACATCAGATGAGGATGTACCAATTGAAAAAACTTCAATTAAAGATACTCAAATCCGTACTTCCGCTTTGAACTTTACCATAAAACATTCTGACGGAAAAACTGTAACTTTAAAAGATGGAAAAAAAATAAGCGGTGAATTAGAAATCTTTGATACCTCGGTGTCTGGTGGATTTGATATACCACTGGAACTGTTTTAGCACAACAGTCAATGAAATAACTAACGGAACAACCAAACAAGAGGCATAGCCCAAAGCCATGCCTCTTTCCTATTACATAAAAAGTTCTTTTACATCAACTCCACTGCCTCTCTCATTACTGTCGCAATATCATCATTGATGGTAAGATTTGCAATATTATCTGCAGAAGTTGCTGTTTTATTAATCTGTACCAGTTTTCTTCCTCGATAATAATTTACCAGTCCTGCTGCCGGATACACAATAAGTGATGTACCTCCGATAATCAACATATCCGCCTTAGCAATAGCGTTAATTGCACCGGAAATCACCTCATCATCCAGACCTTCCTCGTACAAAACTACATCCGGTCTTACATCTCCGCCACATTTTTCACACTTAGGTACTCCTTTGGCTTTCAGCACATAATTTGCGTCATCATAGCGCTTTCCACACTTTACGCAATAATTTCTGTGAACAGAACCATGAAGCTCATACACATTTTTACTACCTGCTGCCTGATGAAGTCCGTCAATATTTTGCGTCACTACAGCTTTTAACTTACCCATTTCCTCAAGTTTTGCTAACGCAACATGACAGGCATTTGGCTTTGCCTCCGGATAGATGAGATTCTTTTTATAAAACTCATAAAACTCATCCGGATAACGCATCAAAAATGTATGAGAAACCGCCTGCTCCGGCGTAAACTGTTTATTCAACTTCTGACTGTATAATCCGTCTGAACTTCGAAAATCGGGAATATTACTTGCAGTACTTACCCCGGCACCTCCAAAGAATACAATATTATCGCTTTCTCTTAACATCTGTGCTAACTGCTCGATTTTATTATCCATATCATTACTCCCTTCTATACACTCCTGACACTTCTACTTTCCGTAAACTTGAACCTCCTGCATACTTGGGGCAATGGTATCATCCGTACAATACCTAAATACCACCTTAAATCCCTCCATATCCTTCGGTAAAAAATCAAAGGATAATTTCGTTTTATTTTTTCCAAGAACTTGCTTTCCCATGAAAATGCAGGTTGATTCCGTCAAACTATGGGAACTGGAATTCTTCTTTACAATTCCCTGTAACGCATACAGTTCAATAGTTCGTTCACATTTTTCTTTTTCAAAGTAGAAGTCGATTTTAGAAATCACCCGATTGACAAAATCCTTATTGTTCAAATTATCATCCTTACGGAACATAATTGCCAGATATTCATCCGAACCAAAAGTCTGTTCATCTGCCACCCATGAATCTCCCCACAGGTTATCAATCACATATTTACTCGTTTTTCCAGATGCAGCAGAAGTTCTGGCTGTCAAAACATAATCAGGATTCTCATCACCATTTTGATTAAATGTAGTGTCATAGTACAGATTATACCTCTTTTGTTTCTTAACATGAAATACAATTTTACCAACTTCACGATTTTTCTTGTATTCACGACTATTGAAAATACCTTTTACTACCACATCGCCTTCCATATCCCCGGCTATAAACGTAGAAGCAAGAATTGCACACTTTTCAAATCCAGGACTACTCTCCTCCTCTACAATCGCCCATTCAAGACTATCTCCATGCATAACCCTTCTTTTTTTGTTTTCATCTGTAACGGCTATATCTATCTTTTTCAAAGAATACATTTCATCACAAATAACCTCAACTTCTTCTTCTAAAAGAGTCATACTTGCATATTTCTCACCGGAAATATTTTCAATATCACAATCAATTCTTTCAATTTCCCTATCCAAATCTGTGTAAGGAGTCGATTCTGTTGTATTATTTGATGCATCAAACAAATAAGTAGAATCTCCCTCCTTTAATTCACCATCATTAAGGAAACTGTCTTCTTCATAAACTCCGAAACTAGTGTGTACTGGAATCCCCGATATAATAGCCGTTTCACTTCCTTTAAGTTCAATATACCCATCCTTAGCTTTGTACTCTATCATATTACTTTCTTCGTCGCATATTATTTTTCCATATGCATCCTTTTTATAATACGAGCCATAATACTGGGTATGATTTGTCTCACCTCCAAACAGATTGTAAAACAATACTTTATACCGGCAAGTCTCATCATCCTCACATTCCTTTGCCTTCACTTCCAAACTTGCTACTTTGATCTTGTGTGTAAATATGGCAGAAATCGATGTATCATGCTCAATATCATTTCCAACTTCCTGGTTTTGGAATAAAAACGCCCCTGTTTCTTCACCACTTACCCTGCCGTCATACACAGGAATATCCTTTTTATCTTCTGCTTTTTTCGAAATTAGATTCGTACCATCATTACGATTTACAATCACTCCATAAGCATCCCTAAGTTCCCAGGTAGTTTCAAAATAGTCGCTGGAATAATCATAAAGTAGTTCCCCATTTTTCTTATAAATACCTCTTTTTTCATTTAATTTAATTTCATTGCCACTTCTAAAATAGTTAAAATAATTCGCAACCTGATCATAAGTAAGGGTAACCCTTCTATTCTGCATCGTTTGAACAGACCATTGCTCATTTAGCACCAAAAGATCACGTAACAAATAATTCTCTATAGCAATTGGTTTAAATTGTCTAAAATACTTTTTAAGATTTGTCTGGGTTTCTTTCTTTATTTTTCCAAACGTCCCCAATGTATCTTTATCTCTCGTTGCCATAATGTTACTGGTTAACTCCTCTGTTTCATCTGTCTGCTGTTCTTTACTCTTTAAATATTCCTCAGACAAAATAACATCTTTTTCCCAAACCGTATAAAATGCCATCTTATGCTGGTTTTCCGTTGGCATAAATGAAACTTGCACATGATTATCATTTTGAATCTTCCATCCTGCTAAACGAAATCCCTGAATTGAATCCACAGACAACTCTTTTTTTCCATCGATAGATAATAGCTTTGAATTTGTTCCAGGAAGAGCACCTCGTGTTCCTATAGTATAAATTCCATAACCGATTGGCACAGCATTCTCCAAATCATTTGTATATCCGGTATCGTAAAATTGAACTAAAATATTTGTTAATTCCCAATACCCTACCAAAGTAGCTTCCGGATACTGATTTGAATATGGAACACGTTTAGAAACATTGCCAAGCTGATAGTTTCCTCCTGCCCAGATAAGGGTTCCGTATTTCAATTCGTAAAAATGCTCCATATCATTTTTGTAATCACCCGCAGATAATTTTTTCCACAAACTTCCAGTTTTAGACAGATAACTACCTATAGTTCTTCCCGGAATCATTTTTAATCGGATTGTAAAACCGGTTTCGTCTTCTGTCCATCCTGCGGCTTTTGCACTTTCGGAATCCCACTCATTTTCTACCTTTTGTTTTTGGCTTATTATGACGCTTTTTTCAACAATTACCGTTAATTCTGTATATACCGGTTTCCATATAGCATACAAGGTCATATTTTTCGTCACTTTTGTATGTTCCGTCACCGGATGTAAACGCCTTTTGTCCGTCGCCCATCCTTTCACTGCATATGCCATATTATTTATGTATACATAATGAGTAGTATTATCCTGCGTTCCTACCCTATCGTAAGGAGCCTGCTTTCCAAAATCCTCCAGGCAAGGAAGTTTCAGTTTCTCATCTTTCGAATAATAACAAGTAACTACATGTTCTTTTGACTTATTAAGTCCCTCGATGTTTTGTTTTTCATCTTGAAAATCAAAAGATATTTCAACCTTATTATCAGTCTTTTCTGTAGGAACCAAATAGTTTTCTCCTATTTTTTCCCATTTACCTGTTAAAATTACATCCTTATCAGGAGACACCCAAAGGCTTTTCTCATGAGTTTCTCCATTTGCATCAGTCCAATCCGTCGTATAGTACTCTGTCATTTTTCCCGGTGCCAGGCACTTTATATTTTCAAATGGATCATCAGAATTCGGTGCCCTCCTTGATATTGCCTCATACGCTGTCAATTCGCTCTCTTTTTTCCACATAACTACCCCATATCCCTTTAACTCCGGATATTGGTTTGCATTTAAAAATCCATTTTTCAAAAAATCAAAACAACTGACACCATTACTTACTACAGTAAAATCACCATGTTTTGAATCATAACGCATAAACGGTAATATTCCCAAAAAATGTTCCGGTACATACTGAATTTCCGACTGCCATTCTCCCACAGAAGTTCCTGGGATTGCTTCCGTCTTAAACATGACACGATATGCTTTTCTTGTCCAGTCCGCGTATAAATTTACATTACACATTGGAAGGAACGACTTCGAATCTGCACTGTAAATATCTCTTTCTATCAATGTTGCTTTTCTTTCCTCACTCCAGCCATTTAATGTAAATCCGCCTCTTGTTTTATCCGTATTCCACGTTTCTCTCGTTAATATGATAGAAGAACGCTTATCCGCAAGATCACTCTCTGCCCATAATCTGGTATTTACGGTATCTGCATTTCGGACAAAGATTTCAGTACCAATCAACGCTCTCGTGGAATCCTTTTCATCTACCTCAACATCATATCCAAGAGGTGGATCTACATCTACCTCGTCATAATAGGAAATTTTCACTCTCTGTTTGATCCATACCGCATAATATTCCTGATTTTCATTTACAACAACCTGCGTACCCTCCACCCTATCCGGTGCTGTTCCAATATATTCATCCGTGAGAATCTTCTGGAAATTGTATTTGTACGTAACATCTGTAGTCCATCCGATAAATACATAATCTATGCCATTGTATCGATACACACTATTCTTATCCGTGAGTTTCTTAATGTTTCGTATCTTATCCTCCTGTGATAAATCAGGTAACTTAACTTTTGTACCGTTGCTGACCATGGCACAGTAATTCTCTCCCAAAAAGGTATAAAAACTAATCTTTTTTAATGCCGTTTTATTTTCATTGTTTGTGTTACGATACTCAGAATCCAATGAAATTGGCGTAAATCTTACCCTATCCTCGGAAGTAGTTGCAGCTAACTCATCCATTTTAGCATTCTGCTCTCCTCGTGCGTAAATATCATATTGAAATTGATAGGAATCACACACTTTCCACAAATCATCACCTTTGAAAAATTCATTTACATTGCAGTCCGACAATTCATTTCCAATGGACAATTTTGAAATCGTCTGTAAATTAGTTTTGAGTTTCAATACAGAACCACTTTTTCCACGATTTACATAAAAAACAGATACCGAGTGATTCTGTGACAAATTTTCCAGACTTTTATGGAGCAGTTTTCCATTATAGTCACTAGATTTCTCACTAAAATCAAAAGTACTGCTCTCATAGCTATAACTTCCCTCAGCATTTTTCTTCTGTACACAATCAACTGTGACTGTCTGAGTTGCAAAATCAATAATACCGTGGGTAGTCTTATGTATTCCTCCCATATCCAAAGCTAAATAACCATCTACAAATACCCACACATCATCGCTTGCTGAAACTTCAAAAATCAGATCTTTTCCGTTATTTTTTCCGTCAAGAGGCATATTGCAGTTTAATTCCATCTTCGTTGCAAACCCGAAGTTCAAAGATTCTTTTTCCGAATCCTCTTGATTGTTAAATGGGAAAAATCCCACAACCCCATTGGCATCTTTTACCTGGTGGTCATTATAATAATAATCCAATGTATTTGTTTTCGCATCAATACTGATTACATCCTGACTGCTGTCAAAATAAACGTAATCTTCATCTTCCTTTTCTCCCTTTGCATCCATGTATATTGTCTGACTACTGTCACCACGATGAAATGCCAAAGATGTATTTTGAACTACCGTTCCAATGTCAGAAAAATCCTGTTTCAATTTTTGCCCTAATACATCCTCATCGAAAAAAGGAAGTTTTCGTTTCTTATTCACCTGCCCCTGAACAATATTGCCATTCTGATCCAACTGTGAGCTTACTAATCCCTGAGAAACAGCTCCTATTTTTCCGTCTTTTAAGAAACCATGTTCATCATAAACAGAATCTGTGGTATATGTGTCCATATTTGCATATGCTGTCCACCCATTATAATTTTCCTCTACACTTTCACGATTCCAACGTTCTCTTGAAGTCTGGTCAGCCAAAAAATCTCCTAAATACAAAGGATAATAATTAGCACCCTCTGCACCAAAACTCGCATAACTTAACTTAGAAGTACCCTTATATGCAGCCGATATTTCATTAAACCAAGTAAAAGTATTATCCCTTGGTTTCAATGCATCCGTAATTTTTCCCGTATCTTTATACATAATACCGGATTTATAAAGCTGATCATTAGAAAAAAAGTCAAAATAGGATGCTTTCACTTCAAAAATCTCCTGCTGGGAATGGTTTGTCACTCCCTGAGTTGAGGAAACATTCATTTTTGTCCAGTATTTTTCATTCTCCACTCTACGCAGCATCATATAACAATAAGTGTTGATAATCCCTATCAAAATAACCAAAATTATAAATACGATAATCAATAACTTTTTTCTCTGTTTAATTTTTGCCCACATAGTATGCCCCCCTTATGTCTCGCACAAAAACTATGAATACCTTTTCTTTATATATAACCTTTAACCCCATGGTTACATTTTTCCCATACTACTCTAATATTATTTTACCATCAATACGGGTTATGAAATGATAATTCTTTGTTAACTTTTAATTACAATTTTTCCCATTTAATAAAAAGTTTTTCTTAATATCAGCCAATTCCACTACGATTTCACATAATAATTACCTTTTACCCCCGTAAAATGCGCATTTTCAAAAAACAATGACCATAATAATTTCTTAAAATATACACAGGATATTCACACATATTACACAACATCACAGTAATCTATTCATGAATTTAACTTGCCAAATATCCACAAAAAGAGGTAAAATAAAGGTAGGTATTAATGGGTTAAATTTATGCGTCGGTTTCCACGATCTACGCAAAAAAGACTAATGTTATGGCATTAGGAGGGATGACAATGAACAAAGAGGACTATCTGTTTTACGGAGCCTATGCTCCTATTCTTGAAATTGCCGAAAACACTGTATTAGAACAGATTGACGCCATTCTCAAAAAAAACGTCAACGAAGGTGTACATAATCCGGCAGAATACATTATCAGTCGTGTAAAAAGCGCAGACAGTATGAAAGAAAAGCTGGTTCGCAAAGGTATGGACACCGATGTTTTATCAGCCATCAAACAAATGAATGACACCGTAGGAATACGTATTGTCACTCATTTTATCGGAGATGTTTACACAATTTCCGATTATTTAAAGCAGTCTGACGCCTGGACCATCGAAGAAATCAAAGATTACATTTCAAATCCCAAACCTAATGGCTACCGTAGCCTGCACATTATTTTAAAAATGCCTCTACACGGTTCAGAACTGGATTTTTTACCGGTGGAGATTCAAATCCGCACCATTGCAATGGATTGTTGGGCAAGCTTGGAACATCAGTTAAAATACAAAAAAAATATTCCAAACGCTGATTTGATTGCTACGGAATTAAAGCGTTGTTCCGATGAAATCGCATCTACCGATCTCTCCATGCAGACGATTCGAGAGATGTTAGCAAAGTAAACCACATGTCAGTTCACAGATTTGTGAACAATTACATAAATGCAACTGCTCCCTGATAATCCAAGAGAGCATCGCAAAAGAATAGGAGGGAGACACATTTGAAACTTCTATATGCTGAAGACGAACTACAACTTTCCATGGCTGTGTCGGAAATATTAAAAATCAAACAATACGAGGTAGATTCTGTATTTGACGGAACTGCTGCCTGGGAAAAACTCCAGACAAACACATACGATGCCGTGATTCTGGATATCATGATGCCGGGACTAAGTGGTATTGAAGTCACACAAAAAATGCGAGAAAATAACATTGATACTCCTGTCATTTTATTGACTGCCAAAAATGAGACAGAAGACCGCATCACCGGACTTACCAGCGGAGCAGATGACTATTTAGGAAAACCTTTCGCCATGGGGGAACTCCTTGCAAGAATTGCAGTCCTTATCCGAAGAACTGCAAAACCTTTAAAACCTTCCATTTTACAAACAGGCAATATCAGTCTGAATTGTGAAACTTATGAGTTAAAATCAGATTGTGGAAGTTTAAGACTTAGCAATAAAGAATCTGAACTTTTGGCACTATTTCTGCAAAGTGACGAAAAACTCATTACCTCTAAAGAGATACTTTCAAAGCTTTGGGAAGATCAAACAGATGAAAATGCTGTGGATTTATACATTTCCTATTTGCGAAATAAATTAAAACAAATACACAGCAATTACAATATTCAAAACGAAGAAAACGGATTTTCATTACAGGCGGAATAAGTATTTCGCCTGTATTATTATAGTCAGGAGGGATTGTTTTGAAAAAATTAAGACGAAAAATGATACGAACCGTGTTTTTATCAGCTATTTCCGTATTCGCATTGCTGATGATCGTAATATATACATCCATTTCTTATTACTTTTCCCACCACTCAGACACAATGACTGCATTGATTGCAGCCAATAATAATGAAGCACCCGATTATCAGGAATATTCCAGTATGAAAGAAGATACTGCCTATAGCTTTTTCTTCCGATACGATCCTGAAACATATACAAAAACCCGTTTCTTTACCGTCATTTTAGACAAAGATTCTAATTTTGTCAGATGGGCACATTCGAAAATCGCATCTACCTCCATTGCCGAGAAAGATGCCGTAAAACTAGCTTCCAAAGTCATCAAAAAGGATAGAAAAACCGGTTATATTGACACATATCGCTATCGTATAACATGGAATGGCTCCGAAGGCACGTATTCCATTATTTTCTTAAATTGTAGTGATGATTTGCTGATAAAAAACATAATAGTACTCTTTTCTATGTTCGCAGCGATTATTCTTACACTGCTGACAACGATTATATTTACCTTGTTTTCCAACCATTTTATGAAACCATTTGTGGAAAACTCCCATCGTCAAAAGCAATTTATCACCGACGCCAGTCACGAGCTAAAAACTCCACTTTCCATCATCTCAGCCAATGCACAGGTGTTGGAATTTAAAACCGGAGAAAATGAGTGGTTGCAAAATATCATTCATCAAACCACACGCATGACCAATCTCATCAATGAGTTGACAACCCTGTCAAAAATGGAAGAAGTAAGCGACGATTTAGTTTTGGAAACTTTGAATTTCAGTCAGATTACCGTTGATACACTTTCGCCTTTCCAAGAACTCATTGAAGAACACAACGCCACTTTACAGCTATCCATTCAAAACAATATTTATGTAAATGGAAACAAAGAGCAGGTAACCCGTTTGGTATCTATTCTTGGAGAAAATGCATCAAAATATGTAAAATCAGGGGGTACCGTAATTGCAACCCTGACTGCCAATCGTAAAAATCTTATATTACGCATTTTCAATACGGCAGACCTTCCAAGTGACTTTAACCCAAACCGTCTGTTTGACCGATTTTATCGTCCGGATTCCTCAAGAACTTCTGCAACCGGCGGACACGGTATTGGTCTGTCCATTGCAAAAAAAATCGTCACCACCATGGGAGGAACCATCGAAACCAAGAAAGAAAAAGACGGCATCACTTTCGTGGCTTTCATTCCACGTATAAAAAAAGACCGACACGATCCTCACTAATCAAATGGCTTTTTTCATCTTAAAGATTCATCGCTCCCATGTACAGCTCTTGAAATCCTTCTGTATCAGCCAGCGAAATATGCTGGCTTTTTTTGATAATGTTTGAAATCTTTTCTCGATCAGTATCAAACAAAAACATAGTTGCTCCAAGCAATGCCCCATTTCCAATTACCTTTATTCGTTCATTTAAAATATCAGGCAGTAACCCTATAGTTTTTCCCGCCTCCAAATCCAGATATTTTCCAAAAGCTCCTGCTAAATACATATGTGAAATCTCATCCTTTTTTAGACCACATTTTTGCAATAACAGCTTACAACCGGTAATGACTGCTGCCTTTGCCAGTTGAAGTTCCCGAATGTCCTGCTGGGTTAAAACTACATTTTCATTGCACCAAAAATCATTTCCGTGTGAACCGACTTTAATTCCCTCAAGTATCGGTTTTACACATCCTGCATTTTTCGCTTCCAGACCATTCATCAAATAGCCGGTATCTAAAATCACTCCTGCTTTTTTAAGTTCAGCCACCAAAGAAACCAGACCGGAACCACAAATTCCCTTCGCCTTTGTCTTTCCAATTACGTCAAAGGAAATCTCTTTCCCAATAGTGACTCCTTGGATTGCCCCTTCTTCTCCACGCATTCCACAGGAAATCGACGCCCCCTCAAAAGCCGGACCTGCTGCCGTAGAGGAAATATAAATACTGCCATCTTTCACTACTGCCAGTTCTCCATTGGTTCCTATATCCAAAACAAGACTACGATTTAAGTCCTCTTCCTTTTGCAAATACAGAAGAACACCTAACATATCAGCCCCTACAAATTCTTTTATATTTGGAAACAGGATAATCTTTGCTTTTGGCAGATGAAATAACTCTCCATCCTCCTCTTTCCAATCCTTACAACCACTGACAAAAGGAGCCTTTGTCATTCCATCAATAGATTCTCTCCTAAGAAAATGCATCATCACCCCATTGGCAACCACAGAAACAGTAGTTACTTCCTCACTTTTTTCACCCGTCAGCACTTTTAGCATCTCTGTGATTCCATTTTGCAGGCAATCGCAAAGAGTTTCAAATTCTTTTTGTCCACGACTTGCATAAGTCAACCTTGAAACCACGTCACTTCCGTAGGTTTGTTGCGGGTTTGGTGCAACTACTCTTGCCACACATTTCTTTAACTTCATATTCCACAAAAGGGCTTCCATATTGGTAGTTCCAATATCTACGGATATTCCATAACTTTCCTTTACATCTCCGTCAAAACCATTCTCCGAAACCTTTTCCTCATTCTTATCAGATGTATCCACGATTTTTTCCATCTCATTCTGCCACGGCTGTAATTCTTGCTGTCTGTCTGTATAAAACGTGCTCATTTCAGGCTTTGTTATGTTACCTTTGTCGTCTTTTAAATCCCTCTCGATTTCCACGCTTCGATAATACTGTTTCGGCACAAGTTTACAAGCTAAACGCCATCCCTCATCCAGTTCCTCCTGTGAAAAGAAATCCTTCTCTTCCTGACTTACCTCATTAAATTCTCCCACAAGGACCTTTACCTTACATTTCCCACAGGTTCCATTTCCGCCGCATGGACTTTCTAACCACAATCCGGCAGTTCTGGCAGCTTCAAGAACTGTTTCTCCTGCTTTATTGATATATGTTAAACCTTCCGGCTGAAATAAAATCATAGTTTCCCCTTCTTTCACTCTCGTAGTTATTCCCAGTATCGTTTACCAATTATTACTCATTAAATTTATGATAACACAAAACCCTCATTACTCCAATTATTAACTGAAAACACCCAAAGCGCAACTTTTACGTCACACTTTGGGTGTTTCACAACTATTTTTAGAAAAGGATACCAATACTAGGCTGCTTCGTTATTATTTGTAATCTGAGTTCCTAAATCAACACTTCCTGAATTGCCATCTGCACTGGTAGTTATCTCCTCAGTTACGGTAGTCGCCCCATCATTTCCACATTCAGCATAAGTGTCATAACTTCCGCCAAATGCTGCTTCCAATGCTTTATCAATCTTCTTATAGTCTTCTTTCTTCAACTCAGACTTCTTTGAATTGTTATCATTTGAAGAACCATAATAATTTACAAATACCGCTAAAACATAACCATCATTTCCGTCATCATACCAACTAGCATTGATACTGTAATTCTCATAGTCACCATTGTAAGTTACCTGTTGAATATAATTGAACATTACATTTAATGATTCAACCTGTTTATCTGAAAGTTTTTTCTTAAACTTATAGTACACTCCATCAGATTTCTTTTTCTTAAGCATCTTAGAAACAGTCTTTGGAATCTTATAAATATCTTTTAAATACTTGGCATTTTGAACTGCATAAGAATACTTTGTTGAATTTGCTTCCGGAAGTGCTGTTTTATCCCACTCATGACCGGCACTGCTACACACATCATCTGTCATATTAAAGTTCCTGTACATAGCGTTACCTGCATCAGAATATACATCTACATGATACCATTGTCCCTTTTCCAACTCTACTAAATCCCATGAATGATAATCATTGTGTACAATATGACAATCCATTCCTAACATATTCATAAACATACGGAATGTAGTTGCATATCCTACACAAACAGCTCCGCCACCGTTTAATACATCATTTGGTGTATAAGCATTCTCACTTGTACCCGGTTTTGGAATTACCGTACTATCTCCATGTCCAATATTCTCTACCATCCAACGGTAAATTGCGAGTTCCTTATCATAATTTGTTTTGCATTTTTTTGTAATTACTTCATCAATTACCTTCTTTGCAAGCTCTAAAGTTTCTTTATCTTTACCAGACAGTTTGCTGTCATCTCCGCTAATATAAGCATCTGAAATCTCTTTTGTACTTCTAATTTCGTAACTTTCTCCTACAACAAATCCGTCTTCCTTGTATTCGTTTTCTTTCTTTTCTTCCTCTGCCTGTCTCTTTAACTGACCGTCAATAAATGAGTTTACATTTGCCGCATTATTCTTATTTGTAGAAATCTGATATGCTCCTAATCCTAAGTTTCCTGCAAGACATGCTGCAACAAGTAGTCCTGCTACAATTTTGATACCTTTACCTGCCATTTTTATTTCCTCCTAATGTGTGATATGTATTCTTGAACCCAAGAACATTTCTTTTGTTTGTTTTCTAAAATTAGAATATCATAAAAATAGCTTTTTGACCTTACACACTTCTTACAAATTCTTAAAAATTTTTGAATGATTCTTTCAGAAAAACTAACATCTAATTTTTCCATCAATGTTGTTTTCTCCTTGTCTGAAACTTGGAACCATTCAAAAACTATGCTATCATTATAATCATGATTATACTTTCAATAATCGCTCACAAACAGAAAACCAAACACTACAAAGGAGCAATTACCATGAAGATAGCAATTTGCGATGACCAGCCAAAATTTCTGGTACAAGCCATGGCAACCATCGAAAATGTACATAAAAGTCTGGATTTGATTATCGACGAATTCACAAGCGGCCCTGCTTTATTAGCCCGATTGGAAGACGTTAATTACGATTTGATCATATTAGATATTGAAATGCCTGACATGAACGGTATTCAGGTAGCAAGAAACATTCGTAAACTGGCAAAAGATACGGAAATCGTTTTTTTAACTTCCCACATCGAATACGCCTTGGAGGGCTATGAAGTAAATGCCCTTCGCTATTTGACCAAACCAATTCAGGAAAAGAAAATAGAAGAAATCCTTTTATATCTGTTAGATCAAAAAAGCAAAGCTAAAAAAATACTGTTACAGACCAAAACAGATGTGGTTTCCATCCACATTTCAGATATTTGCTATTTTGAATCACAAAATCATGATATCCGCGTAGTTACCAAAACCAATGAATACGTTGTAAGAGGAAAGCTGTCTGACTACGAAACAGAATGCAAAAATCTTGGATTTTTCAGAATTCACAGAGGATACCTGATTCATCTGGGCAGCGTAACACGTATTAAAGACGGCATGGCGTATATGACAAATGGAGATTTTCTTCCCATCAGCCGTGGCAAAGAAAAATCAACCAAAGAAGCGCTTCATCTATATATTCAGGAGGTGGCATTATGATAGAACATTCCCTTATCCTTTTAGTACCAAATTTCATTGTATATATTTTTATAATGCTATCCTTTTGCTATATGATCAAATGCATCTTTACCCAAAGTTTTGTCATAGACCGTTATACCTACCTATTAACGCCATTAGCTGCGCTTTTATGTAGTGTATTGGACTACTTCGCCTTAGATAACTTTTCTAGTCTCATCAGTATTATACTCACATTATACTTTGTATTACGAGGTGGAGCAGGAAAATGGAAACGAATCAAAAGTTCCCTGGAATTTTTCTTCTTTGAACTTATTATTATAATGGTACTGGTATTTAACAGTATAAGTATCATTGCACCATCACGAATAGAAGACATACTGAACGAAGAAACTACCAATCCAATGTATACTAATATAACTCTATTTTTAAGTTTTATTTACCAGACAATTCTATTTATTTATAGTTATTTCTATGTATACAAGAAAAAGATTTTTATAACTCTTCGAAGAAAAGACAAGTTTATTTTGTTTTGCTGCAGCATTTACAATTTTATTTTGGCAATGATTATCACAACGCAATCAAACACACATCAGGATGCCTTCCACATAGGAATTTCCATTACTATTTTTATATTTATCTTTACCGTACCTTTGCTCATTATCAATGGTGCAATTACAAGGTATTACAAAGAAGGAAAAGAATATCAGGACCATTGGCTGGCTCTGGAATTAAAACATTTTGAAGAATATAAACAAAATCAGGAAGAAACCAATCGTTTCCGACACGATATTAAAAATCATCTTCTTTGTCTGGATACGATTCTAAAAGAAAATAAATACGAAGATGCCAAAAATTATCTGTCAGATTTGGTAGATGAAGTAAAAGAACTCTCCCCACGGGTAGTTTCCGGCAATGAACTTCTAGACTGCATCCTACAGATTAAATGGGATACCATGATTGAAAAAGGAATCACATTTTCCCTAGACGGAGTGTTAGATCAGGGACTTTACTGGCAACCTATGGATATCTGCGCTGTTTTTTCCAATGCATTGGACAACGCCATAGAAGCATGTGAAAAAATCCAACAACCGAAAGAAATCAGCATAAATATACGTTTCACACGCTCCTATTACTATATTACCATAGAAAATACCATTGCCAACGATACAGAACTTACAGGCATTCATCACAAACATTTTACAACAAAAAAAGATGCCTACCGCCACGGTTATGGCTTAGAAAATATCCGACATATCATCGAAAGCTACGACGGCACCATGAAAATTGAAATAAAGAATACAAAGTTTGTATTAGAGCTTGTGGTTCCTGCTATCGAAAAACCATAAAAATCTTAATCATTCACGTCTCCAAAAGAGCATTTCACGACAGAAATGCTCTTTTTTTTATTCTCCTGTGATATATTCATACCATCAACAAACCGATGGACTAAAAACATTCATTGCTGAAAGGAGAATACTATGAATGCAATTCAATACAAAAATGTGAAAAAAAATATCAAATCAAAAGAAATCATCAAAGATGTATCATTGGAAATCAAAACCGGAGAAGTATTTGGACTCCTTGGTCCAAACGGTGCCGGAAAGACAACACTTATGAAAATGACCTTAGGACTTTCCTCTATTTCTGATGGAGAAATCACCATTTTCGGTCATTCCATACAAAAAGACACGAAAAAGGCTGTTTCACAAATAGGTTCCCTCATTGAAACCCCAGCTCTTTATCCTTACTTAACTGCATACGACAACCTGAAAATCTTTGCCAATCTCGTTCACGCCCCAAAAAGCAGAATAAAAGAGGTAAGCAATCTGGTATCACTAGACTATGCACTAAATCAAAAAGTGAAAGGCTTTTCTTTAGGAATGAAGCAAAGACTGGGTATTGCCATTGCCCTTCTTAGAAATCCTAAAATCCTTATCTTGGATGAGCCAACCAACGGCTTGGACCCTCAAGGTGTCCTTGACCTTAGAACTTATCTAAAAAAATTAGCAAAAGAACTGGACATCGCAGTCATTGTATCCAGTCACATGCTTCCGGAAATGGATCTCTTATGCGACCGTTTTGCCATTATCAAATCCGGATGTATACGACGTGTTATGACAATTGATGAAAGTCATGAACTTCAAGGAAACAACGAAATACAATTTGAAGTGGATGACCCAAATATTGCTGCAATTGCACTTTCCGGCTACAAATATGTCATCGAAAATAAACGTATCGTACTTAGTATTACACGGGAGATTATTCCTATTATCACAGAAAAACTCGTTGCGGCAAAAATACCTATTTACAGTATTACAAGCAAAGACAATCAACTGGAACATTTCTACTTCCAGGTAGTAAATGAAGAATAGCACTAATTGCATAAAGTAATCTGTTAATGATTTATTTGTATTACCATGTTAATCAATTTATAAACATTCAGGAGGAATTTTCAATGAAAGATTTTATTTCAATTATACAAACAGAATATTTAAAGATATGGAAGAAAAAGAGTAATGTAATACTAACAATTTTAGTTGTACTACTATGTATTGGATTTGGTATTATAAATCATCAGAATGCTTCTTCCCAGAAAACATGGCGTGCTAACGCTCAGAAAGATTTGGAAACTTACACAAAAGAATACGAAGAACTACTTTCCGATAAAGACCAAAATTCAAAAGCCATAGTAGATATTGTTTCACCAATATATGAAAAAGCCATTGCCACCACATGCTACGCTTTAGAACACAACATTCCATACAACGTAAACAATGCCTTGCAAAATATATATAAATCCACTTCCTTGCTAAATGTAGTTACCATTATCCTGATACTGATTGCTATTACAAACTTCACCAACGAATATCAATTTGGAACCATCAAACAATTACTTACCACTTCCATCAGCAGAAGAAAATGGTTGCTTTCAAAATGTATGACCTACGTAACTCTAACAGCAATTTTCTTTCTCCTGCAATTGATTTCATGCTTCTTTGTCGGTTTTATACTAGACGGCATTGGCTCAAGTATTACTTTGGAATACAAAAATGGCACAGTAATTGAAGTAAGTATTATTACTTCCCTCATCCATCAATACATAATGCATTTTATATTTGCCACTGTATTACTTTTTGTAGCTACCTATATTTGTGCCTTAACCAAAACTACTTTACCTGCGATTGTTGCAACTTTAGGAATCTGGTTTGGTAACACGGTTTTAGGAAATTTCCTTGGAGATTACAAATGGTATAAATACACACCATTTCCACATATCGGACTTTCCAATTACATGGAAAATGGAATGATTAAATCCTTTGATAAACCAATGACACAGTCACTTACCATTGTGATGATCTATTTCATCTCATTGACACTCATCTCCTTTTACACGTTCCAAAAAAGGGATGTGTAACCCCGACTGAGACAAGTTTGTTAGCCCCCCCCTTATCAACGTACACGCAAGTCGCACATATCAAAAAGAAGATACCACATAAAGGATATCTTCTTCTTACTTTAAAAGTGTTTTCCGTATCCAAGGCAGAATGCATGCTTGCATGTAATTCTGTTTGGATACTTGAAAACCTAAACTTTATTATTTATTTATCAAATTTTTTACCTGTCAATAATTCATATGCTTCTTCATACTTTTCAACAGTCTTATTTACAACCTCATCAGGCAATAAATAATCGCTGTCTGGATTAGCCTTTAACCAGTCTCTTACGTACTGCTTATCAAATGAAGGCTGTCCCTGTCCTGCCTTGTATCCTTCCAATGGCCAGAAACGAGAACTGTCTGGTGTCAACATTTCATCACCGATAACAACATTTCCATTTTCATCTAAACCAAACTCAAACTTAGTATCAGCAATGATGATACCCTTGCTCAAAGCATACTCAGCGCACTTCTTGTACAATGCGATAGTGCAATCCTTAATCTTTGTAGCATACTCTTCACCCTTACCTGGGAACTGCTTTTCAAGAACTTCAATACTCTTCTCGAATGAGATATTTTCATCATGATCGCCGATTTCAGCCTTTGTACTTGGTGTGTAAATTGGCTCAGGCAACTTGTCAGACTCAACAAGACCTTCTGGCAACTTAATACCACAAACAGTACCATTTTCCTTGTAACTAGCCCAACCGCTACCAGTAATGTATCCACGTACGATACACTCGATAGGAAGCATCTCAAGCTTCTTACACATCATACTATTTCCATCAAATCTTTCCTGCTGGAAAAATTCAGGCATATCTTTAACATCTGTAGAAACCATATGGTTTGGAACAATATCCTTTGTAAAATCAAACCAGAACTTTGACATCTGAGTCAAAATTGCACCTTTTTTTGTTACTTTATTTTTTAAGATAACATCAAATGCTGAAATTCTGTCAGTGGCTACGATAATCAAGCTGTCTCCATTATCATATACCTCACGTAC